>CAYJRG010000042.1:0-6179 GCA_964372585.1 uncultured Candidatus Saccharibacteria bacterium | reverse complement strand
CAAGAACCGCCGCTCTACAAGCCCGCTCTTGATTATGAAAAAGCAGTGGTCGCCGCGGTCAAAAAAGCGTCTCCCGCGGTGGTTTCCATCACGGTTTCGAAAAATGTTCCGATCTTAGAAAATTGCCCATACGGTCCCTTCGGAAATATTCCGCCGGAGTTCCGAGGTTTTTTTGGAGATGAATTTCCTCAATTTTCCGTCCCATGCGAACGTGGGCGCACGGAATTGCAGGAAGTCGGCGGCGGGAGCGGATTCATCATCTCGCCCGATGGATTGATTTTGACCAACAAGCACGTCGCGGGAGATTTAAAAGCATCGTACACGGTGTTCACGAACGACGGGAAAAAATATGACGCGAAGGTGCTCGCGAAAGACCCGTCGCAGGATCTCGCCGTCATCAAAATCACCGCCGCGGGACTCCCAACGGTTGAGCTCGGAAGTTCGGACGGCGTGGAGCTTGGGCAGACTGCCATTGCGATCGGGAACGCGCTCGGCGAATTCAGGAACACCGTGTCGGTGGGCGTGATCTCCGGCCTCGCGCGGAATGTAACCGCCTCCGGTCCCGGCACGGGGCCGGAAACCATCGAGGGGGTGATCCAAACGGACGCGGCGATCAACCCGGGCAATTCGGGCGGGCCGCTCCTCAATCTTCGCGGCCAGGTCATCGGCATCAACACTGCCATTGCCGCGGGCGCGCAGAACATTGGCTTTGCCATTCCGATTGACCGCGCGAAGCGCGACATCGAGTCGGTGAAAAGGGGCGGCAAGATCGAATCGCCGTTTTTGGGCGTTCGGTATCTCATCATTACTCCAGACATTGCGAAGCGACAGAACATTTCCGTTGACTACGGCGCGCTCGTCCGCGGATCGGACGACGGCCCGGCTGTTTCCCCGGGGTCGCCTGCGGAAAAGGCGGGGATTCTAGCGGAGGACATCATCCTCGAAGTGAACGGCAAAAAAATCACCAAAGATTATTCGCTCGGCAACGCGATTTCGAAATACGGGATCGGCGAAAATCTTTCACTCAACGTGAAACGCGGCGAGAAAGAACTTCGGCTCGCTGTAAAACTCGGCGTGCGGCCGGAAACGGCGGAGTGAGGAGGAGGCGTCATGCGTCAGGGGCCATGCGTCATGCGTCAGGGGTCAGGGGATGCGGCATGAAATTGCGGCCGATTTGATTTTCGAGAGTTCGCCCTGTTATACTGATGTTATGAAAAAGTCGCTGAAGCGGAAAGTAAAAGTGTACGAATACGTCGCTTCTTTCGAGGCAAACGAAGACAATGGGTACACCGTTACTGTACCGGCCCTGCCGGGGTTGGTGACAGAGGGGGATGACTTGGAACATGCGCGCCGGATGGCGGAGGAGGCGATTCAGTGCTACATTGAAGGATTGAGGAAGCTGAAAGAAAAAATCCCCTTCGAGCGTGAGATTGCACATATCAGATTGAGCGTGAGAGTATAAGGCCGTATTTCAATGCCAAAACTACCGCGGGTCACGGCGCGAAAAGCATTGCAGGCCATCTTGAGAGCCGGTTTTTATGTTCATCATAGCACTGGCAGTCATGTTAACTTGCGACATGGGACGAAAGGACATCTTCATGTGGTTATCCCTCTTCACAATAAGGAGCTTGCCCCAAAGACCTTGAAATCAATTATCTCACAAGCAGAGCTCGCGGTTGATGAGTTTAGGAATTTGCTCTAGTCCTAAAAAATCTTATAATTGAGGGTAAGCAAACACCTATGGCCAACTTTCATCGGTTCACCATCAAGGCCCAGGAGGCGCTCCAGAACGCGCAGGAGCTTGCGGCGCGCCGGAGCCACGGGGAGCTCAAGGCGCTCCATTTGTTTCATTCACTGCTTGTGGATCAGCAGTCGCTTGTGATTCCGGTGCTCTCGCGTTCGGGGGTGAATTTGGAAAAACTCCACGAGCACATCGAGCTCGAACTTGATCGGATTCCGAAAACGGTGAGCAGTTCGAACGTAAGCCAGCTCTACCTTTCGCAGGAGCTCATGAAAGTGCTTGATCAGGCGGCGAAGGTGGCGGCCCAACATACAGATGAGTTCGTTTCGTGCGAGCATTTGCTTCTTGCCATACTCGACACACCCTCCGCCGCGAAAAATATTTTGGAGCAGTTCGGCGTGCGGCGAGAGACCGCGTTTCGCATTTTGGCCCAGCTCCGCGGCTCGGTTCGCATCACGGACGAAACGCCGGAGAGCAAATTTCAGGCGCTTGAAAAATACTCAATCAACATCAGTGAGAGGGCGCAGGCGGGGAAGCTTGACCCGGTGATCGGCAGGGAGGAGGAGCTCCGGCGGCTGATGCAGGTGCTCTCGCGCCGGACGAAAAACAATCCTGTTTTGATCGGCGAGCCCGGTGTGGGGAAGACGGCCGTGGTGGAAGGGCTTGCCCAGCGGATCGCCTCGGGCGACGTGCCGGAACCCCTGAAGAACAAACAGGTTTTGATGCTCGACCTCGGGGCGCTCATTGCCGGCACGAAATTCCGCGGCGAATTTGAAGACCGGCTCAAGGCGTTCGTGAAAGAAGTGACGAACGCGGCGGGGCAGATCATACTTTTTATTGACGAGATTCACACGATCGTCGGGGCGGGCGCGGCGGAGGGCGCCGTGGACGCCTCGAATTTGCTCAAGCCCGCGCTCGCGCGCGGGGAACTGCACGCCATTGGGGCAACCACAATCCGCGAATACCAGCGCTACATCGAAAAAGACGCGGCGCTCGAGCGGCGGTTCCAGCCGATCATGGTGGAGGAGCCGTCTATTGACGACTCGGTCGCGATCCTCCGCGGCCTCAAGGAAAAATATGAAATCCACCACGGGCTTCGGATCAGCGACGAGGCGATTATCGAGGCGGTAAATCTTTCCGCGCGTTACATCACCGACCGGTTTTTGCCGGATAAGGCGGTGGACTTGATTGACGAGGCGGCTTCCGCGCGGCGTCTCGAGACGGAGAGCTTGCCAAAAGAAATAGACCGCGTGCGGCGGGAGATCACTCGGTTTGAAATTGAGCGGCAGGCGCTTCAAAAGGAAGTTCAAAAAAACGGCCGGCTCAAGGAGATAGACAAGGAGCTCAAAAAACTGAAAATCGAGAACGACGAACTCTCGGCGCGGTGGCATTCGGAGAAAATCAAATTTGAAACGCTCCACCAGTTGCGCCAGAAGACGGACAACCTGCGGCGCGAGGCAGAGGTGGCCGAGCGCGAGGGAAACCTCGAGCGCGTCGCCCAGATCATGTACGGCGAACTGCCACAGGCGGAGAAAGATTTTGAAATTTTCGAGCGGAAAAATTTCGGCGTCGAAGGGAAAAAGACCAAAAAAGAAAGCGAGCGATTCATTAAAGAAGCCGTGGATAAGGAAGACGTCGCCGCGGTGGTTTCCGTCTGGACGGGAATTCCCCTGAAGCGCATGCTTGAATCCGAGAGTGAAAAATTGATTCGGATCGAAGACGTCATCGGCAAGCGGGTGGTGGGGCAAGAGGAGGGAATCAAGGCCGTTGCGAGCGCCCTGCGGCGCGCGCGGACGGGGCTTGCGGACGACAACCGGCCGCTTGGGTCGTTCATGTTCCTCGGGCCGACGGGCGTTGGGAAAACCGAGCTTGCGCGGGCGCTCTCGGAGTTTATGTTCAACGACGAGAAGTCGCTCATTCGGATTGACATGTCGGAATACATGGAGCGGCATGCCACGAGCCGACTCATCGGCTCGCCGCCCGGGTACGTGGGGCACGAAGAGGGCGGCCAGCTGACCGAGGTGGTCCGGCACCGGCCGTACAGCTTAATTCTGTTCGACGAAATCGAGAAGGCGCATCCGGAGGTGTTCAACCTACTCCTGCAAATTTTGGACAACGGGCGGCTCACGGATGGCAAGGGCAAGGCGGTGAATTTCAAAAACTCCATCATCATCATGACCTCGAACGTAGGGAGCCAGTATTTGAAAAACGCGGCACGGCTCGGTTTCAGCGCGATGGGGGGACAGGACGCGCCAGTGGACAAGGACAAAGAAGACGGAAATTACCGCGGCAAGGTGATGGAATCCCTGCGGGACAGCTTCCGGCCGGAGTTTTTGAACCGGATTGACGAGATCATCATTTTCAAGCCGCTGGGCCGCGAGGACATCGGGAAAATTGTTGATATTCAGATCGGGCTTATCGCGAAACGGCTCGGGGCGCGGAACATAAAGATCGACATCGGCGATTCCGCCCGCGAGTATCTCGTGCGGGAGGGGTTCAGCTCGGAGTTCGGCGCGCGGCCCCTAAAGCGGCTGATCCAAAAAGTGATTCTCGACAAACTTGCCGATAAGATCGTGCGCGGCGAACTTAAAGATGGCGGAAAAATTAAAGTCAATTGCAAGGCGGATTCATTGGTCCTTAGTTCTTAAGGCCCTCGCGCTTGGGGTGGCGTGGCTTTTAGCCAGCAGATCACTCGTGCCTTTTTGGGTGTTTGTCCTCGCCGCGCTGTGTTTTTATTTCTCGTCGCTCTACGAGGTTGTTGCGCTTGCTGTGCCGTTTATGCTCATTCTCTTTTTTGCCGCGAGCGCGCCGCCGGCGCTTTGGGCCGCAGTGTGTGTTGCGGCGCTCGCGTATCTGCTTTTGGGGATCAAACACCTCGTCTTCGTGGATCGGAAGTCCGCCTACGAAACTCTCTTTATCATACTTCTCCTCTTTCTCTCCATCCGGTTTTTTCTCGGGTTCGAGTCGCGGTCTGGCGTCTTTTCTGTTTTTTCCGTAGCCGCGCTCGGCGCAGTTCTTTTTTTGCTTGGTCTGGGGCTTGGGTGGTATTCGGGCATTGCTCCCGGGTCAGAGGCGCGCAGGAGATGGAATGTCGCTCTGCTTGTTTGTTCTTTTGTTCTTGCCGAGGTTGCATTAGTCGTTCTCTCTGTGCCGCTTAACTTCGTATACCAGTCGGCGCTCTTTTTCCTGGTCGCGATGACCCTCTTTGAATCTGTTTTTGAATATCTTTTGGGGACACTCACGCGGCGGAAACTGCTCATCAATTTCTCGATATTTTTTATTTTTCTTACACTGATACTCGGCTCGGCCCAGTGGGGGTTGTAGCAAGGGTCACGTGTCAAGAGTCAGGGGTCAGGGGTCGGAAATTTCTTTCTTGCTTGACCCATGACCCCTGACCCGTGATACTTAACGCATGAAGGTTACAAAGCTCGTCTTGCCGGTTGCCGGACTGGGGAAGCGCTTGCGGCCGCTTACGCTCAAAACCCCCAAAAACCTCATCGAAGTTTGCGGCAAGCCGCTTATTGAATACGTTCTCGAGGAGACGCTCGGGAGCGAGATCAAAGAGGTGGTGCTTATTATAAACCAGAAACACCGGGCACAGTTCAGGCGGTATGTTGGGCGTGTACACAAGGGCAAGTTCAGCGGAATAAAATTTCATCTGCGCGAACAGCCGATTTTGGGCGGAGACGGCCACGCACTGCTTCAGGCATACGACATTCTCTCTGGTGGGCCGTTTGTTGTGAGATTTTGCGACGATATCGTGGTCGGCGATCCGCCTGTCTTGCGAGCCCTCCTCGATATTTTTTATTCCATCAAAGCTCCAGTAGCGCTTTTGGAAGAGGTTCCCGATGAGTTAGTTTCTCGTTTCGGAGTCGTGAAGGTGGGGCGTGTCAAGTCTCAAAAGGGGATAACTCGCCTGCATAGGATTTTGGACGTTGTGGAAAAGCCCGCTCTTAAGGATGCTCCGTCAAATCTCACTATTGTCGGCGGGTATGTTCTAACTCCGACGGTGCTCTTAAACCTCAAGCGAATTGCCGGAACATTGCCGCTCATTGCCGATGATGCCCTGCGGATTGCCACGGCACTCGAAATAGAGCTTATTGCCGGCGGCGCAGTCTATGGCTTGGAATTCTCTGGGACCCGTCTTGATTGTGGAACACTTGAGAAGTTGGCTAAAGCCGAGGAATTTCTCAAATTGAGTTAGATGTTCTGTGGGGCTATTCGGCAATCCGGCAATTTTGCCGACCTTTTTGCCGGACTTTGCCGGACCTTGCCGCACTTTTGCCGAATGTAACCCCTCACACTCCTTAGTCATTGCGAGGAGACCCGCCCTTTTGCCGCGCCGGCAAAAGGGCGGGGCGACGCGGCAATCTAGATTGCTTCGGCCGCCCTGCCCGCAGGCAGGCAGGCTCGCCCAGCACCAGTTTTTTCCGAAAAA
>CAYJRG010000041.1:1635-6258 GCA_964372585.1 uncultured Candidatus Saccharibacteria bacterium | reverse complement strand
CTTCGCTTCTATCGGGTCCCATTCAGCAACTGTCTGCGTCAGTTCCGCGACTGTCCGCGTCTTCGTGTTGGTGGTTCGACGAGACGGGCTTTATCTTCAAGCGATCTCCGGCAACCGCCGGCGGACTGATTCTCTCCGTCAGAGATTTTTCGCAAGAGCAGCGGGGATTAAACTCGAAAATTTTGCCCGAACGGCTCATTAAAAATTTTTTTTCGGTGTTCACGATTTTACAGAAAAGCAGCGTGGGCGTGCGAGAGATTCTCTTGAAAGACATCAGCAGGGAAGAGGTTGAAGTGCTTACCGCAAAAGGCCCGCGCCTCTATTTCAGTCTTCGCTTTCCGCCGGAGGGGCTTTACGACGCTCTTGAGAATTTTTATGCAAAGCCCGCGGTCAAAAAATTTGAGTATATTGACTTTAGAGTGGAGAATAAGGCATACTACAAGTAGAGTATGTTTAAGAATCCTTCCTATATTTCTGTTATTTCTGTCATTCCCGCACTCGCCTCGCTGTAGCTCCGGCGAAGCGGGCAAGCGGGAATCCGGAAAACCTTGAGAAGTGGACATGAATAATCGTCCGCGCGGTATCGTTTTTGGCATCGTGCTCCTTTTAGTTGTGTTTGGCATACTCCTGCTATCAACCTTTCGCGGCGGACCCGCTCCGTCTCATAATTCGGTTGCCGACGTTCAAAAACCCAAATCGGAAATAGGCGAGCCCGACTTGTCTTTCGGCGGCATTTCAAAAAAACTCGGCGCTCTTTTCGGAGAAGCGCGGCGATCTTTTGCCGATGTTGCCGGAGTTGCGGGGGAACTCTCGGCGCTTACGTCGTGGCTTTCGTCCGATGTTCCGCGGCACGTGCTCGTCATGTTTCAAAATCCCTCGGAGCTTCGGCCGGCTGGGGGATTTTTTGGTTCCTACGCCGACGTCGTTGTGGAAAAAGGGAGCGTGGTTTCGGTTGACGTGCGCGACATAAGCGACGCCGACCGCGAGCTTACTCTAAAAACCGTTCCGCCGCGGCCGCTCCAGCGACTCGTCAAAAACTGGCGCGCCGCGGACGCAAACTATTTTTTCAATTTTCCCGACTCGGCGCGAACCGTTCTTGCGTTTATGAATGCGTCGGAGCTGGATTCAAAGCTGGGGCTTGTTTTCGATTCGGCGGTGGCGATCTCGCCCAAGGTTCTCGAATCCGCGCTCGCGCTCACCGGTTCCGTCGCCGTTGCGGACAAAATGTTCACGCCGGAGAATTTTTTGGTTGAGATTCAAAAGTCGGTTCAGGAGGGGCAGGCCCGCCTGCAGGACAGGCAGGCGCAAGACGCAAGCTACCCAAAGCAGGTGCTCAAAGAAATTGCCGCCCGCGTGCTTGACGCTCTTGCCGCCGCGGGCGAGGCGAAGCAACGACAATTTTTCGATGCGCTTCTTGGCCTCGTCGAATCGAAGGACGTCATGGCGTATTCGGGCGAGCCGGGTATCCAGAATTTCATCGAGCGATATGGCGCTTCGGGAGGAGTCTACAAACTTCCGGAAAATTTTACGGGCGACTACCTCGCGGTGGTTGACGCAAACGTTGGCGGCGGGAAGTCGGATTTGTTTATGAAGCGCGCCGTTACCTTTGAGAGCGAGCTTGGCACAGACGGCGTGGTAAAAAATCATCTTGTGCTCGAGGCGTCTCACGAAGGCAACGTGAGCGGCGACTGGTGGTACAAAGTGCCTAATGAAAATTATCTTCAAGTGTTTGTTCCGCCGTCTGGCGAGCTTGTGAAATTTGAAGGCGGCACGGAGAAAAACATCGCGCCGCCGCTCGATTACGAGAAAGCGGGCTACAAAATTGACCCGCTTGTTGCCGAGATCGAATCGGGCGCCGCCGCGGCGCCCGACAACCCGTCCATTTCCGTTCACCAAGAATCAGGCAAAAAAGTTTTTAGCACGTGGTCGAAGGTCGCCGCGGGGGAGAGCGCGAAAATAATTTTTGATTATTCGCACAAACTGCCCGCGCCGCTCTCGGACGGCGGCGTGTATCAATTTATTTTTGAAAAGCAGGCCGGAACTGAACGGGAATATCGTTTCAAAATCACCGCCCCACCCGGGTTCGTCTTCGCCGAAGCCGGCACGCCCGTTTATGAATATGTTTCGACCGATCCCTCCGGCAGGCTTGTTGCTTCTCTCACGCTCCGAAAAATTGATGCTGTTCGGAAACCTTGAAAACCCTGCTTTTTTGTCATCCCCTCGAAAGAGGGGATCCAGAGAAAAAGAAGGTGTGGATCCCCGCCTGCGCGGGGACAAGCCTGGATTCCCGCTTGCCCGCTTCGCCGGAGCTACAGCGAGGCGAGCGCGGGAATGACAGAAAATGACTTTCCGAACAGCGCCCAAAAAATTTGACATATTTTAAGCCCCGTGCTAGCATCTTTTCAAATCCTCGTGTGGGGGTTTTGTAGTTTTGACAACAAAAACCAGGCTCAAAACGAGCTTAGCAGGACAGAAAACGCAGAAACACAAACAGGATAGTTTATGACAAACAAAATCAAATTCATGGTTGCGGTTATGGTTGTGGTAATCACCTCGCTTCTCGGTTCCACCGGCGGTTTCGCCGCGGATTCGACGAACGTCTTTCGCGTCAGCGCGGGGACGAACTTCCCCACGCGCGTGGCTCCGGGAACATCCGGCGTTCGCGTTTTGGACATTGTCCTCGACGCCACGGAGTCGGCGGAGGATGTGGACGTGCCCATTGTTTTCCTCTCATACTCGGCGGATCAGTTGGCGGTCTATAGCGCCGCGCTCTTCGACGGCACAAACCAATTCGGCGTGCGTCAATCCTCTATAAGCCCGAACGCCACCTATGCGTTTAGCGGGCGGATCGTCGTTGGGGGCGGGACAAGAAAAACGCTTACATTGTATTGCGACGTTCTATCCGGCCTCACAAACGGGACAACCTTTCGGTGGAACATTCAGAGTGTCGTCGCGATTGGACGGTCTTCGTTCAACGAAATCCACCCCGACCTTACGAACAATCGGGGACCCACGATGACCGTTTCCTCGGCGCAGGACGGGGATTTAGTGGTGATGGTTGATCCATTAGTTGGCTCGCGGATACTCACACCCGGGTCAGTCGGGAACACGGTGTTAGGCATCAGATTCGTGAACGTCGGAGCGACGGAGGATCTCAAAGTTTTCGATCTCCCCGTGGCTTTGTTAACAAGCAACGTTACTTGCGCCGTTGTCCAAAATTGCGAACTGTTTGATGGGGGGACATTCGTTAGCTACGGTACTCCTCCATGCTCGGGGCCTGCTACGGAGTTTTCCTTTCAACCCATCACCGTACCAGTCGGCGAAACTAAAACACTGCTTGTGCGGTGTGATGTTATACCATCGAACTTCGGGATTAATCCCTACGGTTCATTTCGACTCGAAGTTGTCGGAGAAGAGCGAGCCCCGTTTACAGTTGTCGGCGCGTCCTCGAACCAGCGCATCCGTCCGCGGATTATTTCCGGCCAAGGCCCGCTCATCAGCATAGTTCCGCCGGGCTGGTCGCGGCTCACGGAAATCAGAACATTCATCCTGCCATTTCCCTTCTCGCCGGGCACGAGGGCAGTGTATCTCGCGGGCACCGGCGTCTCGGGGGTATCCTACGAGATTGAGATATCGCAAGACCTTCGATTATGGCGGTGGCTTGGGCCAGTGGTGGCGAGAAACGACGGCTCTCTTGGAACGCTGTTCCTCCTAGCCGCGGACAGCCACCGGTTTTTCCGTCTTCGGTCGGTGCCCTCGGTAGGTCAATAGGACCCGCCCCGCATCCGAAAAAAAATTCAAGCCGCTTACTCCATCACGGGGTAGGCGGCCTTTTTTGTACTATGTATCAGTGGCGTTGTATCCATAATTTTCTTAAATTTTCTTACTTGCCAACTTGCCAACATGACGATCGTCAGACTGGCAAGTGACCAGTGATTGTTTTTTTGCGATTTGTGATTTGCGATCAGAGAATGACAGGGCGTAGATTATGCATTAGCTATCGGAAGCTGAGTAAGGGTCCCGGTTTTGCTAACCTCAAAGATTTCAATGCACTCGATCAGCTTAAGATCTTGAATATGGTCAACGAGTTCTCTGGGTATTGTTGTTTTTCCAATCCACACGCTTTTTTGGACCATTTTCAATCCGAGGTTTTTTAATGCCGTGCGGAGCCAGTTTCTTTTTCGGCGATCTCTTTCTGGAACGTCAAAAACCACAATAATCACATTCTTTGATTCTTGTTTTGAGTAGAAGGGCTTGGGCAAACTTAAGCCAAGGCGTTTTTTAAGGAGAGTTCGTTTTTGTTTTCCCCGAAAAGTGATTCTAAAATTCCCGTTCAAATCTCGCGCTAAAAGACCGTCTCGTTTCAGTTTAGAAATGATCTCGTGATACCTCTGTCGTTTTTGTTTCTCGTCTGATATAGCCCATTCCTTCTGTCTACTTGCCGATTCTAATGTGCGTAATTCGCGCTCAATTTTTCCACATGAAGCTCCATAGCCAGCGTTCAAAAATGCCTCAAGCAATCTTGCGGAACCCACCGCAACATCGCCGAGCGTTTCTAAAATCTTGAGGGCCAGTTCGCCTTTCATGCGCTATTCGAATTATACATTTATATTTTCCGCTATA
>CAYJRG010000041.1:0-1625 GCA_964372585.1 uncultured Candidatus Saccharibacteria bacterium | reverse complement strand
AATGAAACGATCGTCAAACTGGCAAGTGAACTACCTCCTTCCAGCCAGATAGGGTCGAGTGACAAGGGGCCACAAGCTCATCTCTTTTTCTTAAACAAACTCAACGCAAAAAACGTGGCGGAGACGGCGACTATGGTGGGGCCGAGCGCTGTGCCGTACGCGCGGGAAACTAAAAATCCAAAAACTACCGAGAGGACGCTGAGCAAGACAGACGTAACGAGAAACGCTCGGAGCGTGTGGGTGAGTTGGCGCGCCGCCGAAGCCGGAATGATGATGAGCGACCCCGCGAGGAGCGCGCCCAAAAAACGGAGCCCCGAAAGTATGGTGAGTCCGAAGAGCAGGAGAAACCAGAGATTCAGCCGGTCTACTTGTATGCCTGTTGCTCGGGCGAGCTCCGGCGAGAAAAGTGCTATGATCAATTTGCTCCGCAAAACCCAGACGGCGGAGATGACAAACACGCTCGCCGCGATTCCGAACGCGAATTCGCCCGCCGAAAGTCCGCCGAAGCCGCCGAAGAGCGCGTCAATCAGTTCTTCGCTTGAGTTGATGAGAAGCGCGCCGATTGCCACGGAACTTGCGAACATCACGCCGATTGCCGCTTCTGTTGAAAGTCCGGTTTTTTTCTCAAGCCGCCAGATGAGGATACTGCCGACAAGAAGCGTAAGCCCGCCTCCCACAAGCGGATGAATGCTCCAGATGACTGCGAGCCCGAGGCCCGGGATCGCGATGTGGCTCATCGCGTCTCCGGCGAGAACGCTCCGCTTCATGAGCGCGAAACTGCCGACGATGCCCGCCGCGGCGGCCGCGAAGACGGCGGAGATAAGTGAATATAGTTCGCCCGTGTTCATGTGGGATTTTTTTCGCTCTCGACGTTGTGAATATGATGAAAATATTTGTGCGGGCCGCCGTAGAGCGCCTCGAGTGTTTTGGGCGAGAGCGCCTCTTTGGGAGTTCCGAAGCAGATGTTCTGCTTGTTGAGGCAGAGGACTTTTGTGGCGTATCGGTAGACGAAGCTCAAGTCGTGCGATACTACCACGACCGTCATGTCATATGCGTCTTGCAGTTCATGGATCAGTTCGTACACCTGTTCCTCGCCGGGAATATCTATGCTTGCGGTCGGCTCGTCGAGAAGAAGAACATCGGGCTTGCCGAGAAGCGCGAACGCGATGAGCGCCCGCTGGAATTCGCCGCCCGAAAGATGCCCGATGGGAGTTGCTAAAATCTTTTCCGTGAGCCGGGCGGACTTGATCGCCGTTTGCATATCCGATTCGGTACGTTTCAATACATTTCCCTTCGCTGACAATAAATTTTGAATAGTAACCGGCAGATGCCGATCGGCATCGATTTTTTGCGGAACGTAGCCGATGCGCGTTTCGGGCGCCCACTCAATTGTTCCTTCGTGATCTGCCATGCCGAGCAGCGCCCGGAGCAAAACCGTTTTTCCAGACCCGTTCGGGCCGATGATGGTGAGATTCTCGCTTTTCTGAAGCGAGAAGGAAACGTTTTCGATGACGGGCGTTCCATCGAACTGCACGGAGAGATTTTTTACGGTCAATATCGGTTCCATAAAGTGTTAACAGACGATAGGTTGTATAGACTTATTAAACTTCTTTTTCAAGAAATCC
>CAYJRG010000040.1:0-6312 GCA_964372585.1 uncultured Candidatus Saccharibacteria bacterium | reverse complement strand
AAAAATTGTGGGCGCATGGCATTCCCATATCGGAAGCGCTTGCGAAGGAATCACTGCGAGCGCAGCTCAAGTCCGCGGACAAGGAAAACGCGTCGCTCGCGCTCATCATCGGCCAGAAGGAAACTTATGAAAACACCGTGATTCTCCGAGACATGCGCACCGGCTTGCAAGAAAACCTGCCGTTGGATAGAATTGTCGAGGAGATTAAGAAACGATGGAAGGAAGCGGGGAACGCCGGCAAAAACCACAATGGGAGATGATGGCGCGAAATGCATTTTCTGCGGCATAGCCCACAAGAAAATTAACGCGTTCGTGGTGTATGAAGATGAACACGCGGTCGGATTCCTTGATGTGAAGCCGCGAGTCGAGGGGCATACGCTCGTCGTGCCGAAGTTCCACGCGGCGACACTCCTCGAGCTCCCCGACGGCGAGATTGGGCCGCTGTTTGTCGCGGTGAAGAAATTGGGGTCTTTGCTTACCCGCGCTTTCAGCGCGGACGGTCTTACCATCGGCATAAACCAAGGGGCGGCGAGCGGACAGCTTGTAGACCATCTCCACGTTCACATCTTTCCGCGATTTAAAAACGACGGAGGCGGGTCTGTCCATTCGGTGGTGCGCGCCTCCCCAAAACGGTCCCTTGAAGAAGTGCGCGCCGCACTGCGGGCCGCGCTCGACACATAAAGTAACTGCGTCACAAAACACATGAGCATAGAAGTTAAAAGAAAGCCGGGAGAATCCGCGAGCGCGTTGATGTTTAATTTTTCGAAGCGCATCAAGCGAAGCGGCGTGCTTAAGGAAGCGCGGGGCAGGTTGTTTTATAAACGACGGCAAAACCGGCTCAAGCGAAAAGTCTCCGCCCTGCACCGAGAAGCGAAAAAGCAAGAAATCGAGCGGGTGCGAAAGCTCGGCATCGTGTAACTTCCCAAACCAGCACCAATGACACTGGTTGATACGCTGCGGGAAGACGCAAAAAACGCCCTTAAATCCGGCGATTCCTCCCGCGCGGGCGTCCTGCGGTTTCTTCTCTCGGAGATTTACAACAAAGCGAAAGAAAAGCAAGCTCACGGGAAAAATCCGGAGCTGAGCGATGAAGAAACAATTCAAGTCCTCCAAAAAGAGTTTAAGCGGCGCTCGGAAGCAATCGGTCTTTTTAAAAAAGGGGGCAGGGAGGATCTGGTGAAAAAAGAGGAGGGTGAACTCGAGATTATTCAAAAATATATTCCGAAGCTTTTTTCTGCCGCGGAGATCGAGCAGATTATAGACGGCGCGATTGCTCGAGTGGGCAAGAACTTCAACGCGGTGACCCAAGAGGTCATGAAAGAAACGCGCGGACGGGCGGACGGGCGCAGTGTTATTGAATTGATCAAGAAAAAGATTGGATAACACCATTAAAAAACGTCTGCGGGAGACATCAAAAGCAACACTTTCATATCTCGGCATCAAAAATGCCGAAGTGGATATTTTTTTCCTCACCGCCTCCGAGATGAGATCGCTTGAAAAGCGGTGCGGCATCGCCAAGCCGGGGCACGTTCCGAATGTCATTTCCTTTAGAGAGCCGGAGGGATTCCCTCACCCCGAACGGCGCGGACGTATCGTGGGAGAGGTGTATCTCAATAAAGAACTTTCAAAATCAAAACAGCGGAGGGCGGAGGTTTTGGGAAATTATCTAACATTTCTCCTCATCCACGGAATTCTGCACATTACGGGCTACTCGCACAGCCAAAAACATGATAGACTGGCAATGGAGTCGCTCGAAGATAGGATGTTAAAAAAAATTTTTAAACGGTAATTTTCCGTCTATTTCATGGCATCACGTTTCATCACGGGTTTAGACATCGGAACTTCCTCGGTTAAAGTCGCGCTGATTGAAAACCGGAACGGGAAACCCGCGCTCCGGAGCGTTTTCAAGGAAAAAGCGGCGGGCATGCGCAAGGGGACGATCGTTGACGCGGCGGAAGCATCGCAACCAATCATCAGGGCGCTTCAAGAGGTAAGAAAAAAAGCGAAGAACGCCGCGAAAAACGTGTATATCAGCATCGGAAGCCCTCAGATAAAAGCGCAGGTTTCGCGCGGCATCGTCGCGGTGTCTCGAGCCGACACGGAGATTTACCAAGATGACATAGACAAAGCAATCAAAGCAAGCCGGGCAATCAATCTTCCTCCGAATCGGACGGTGATACACAACGTAACGCGGGAGTTTATCGTTGACGGCATCGGGGACATCGCCGACCCCCTTGGACTCTCCGGAAACCGGCTCGAGGTTCAGAGTCTCGTGATAGACACCTTCTCGCCGCACATCAAAACCCTGATGCGGGTTGTTGAGCTCGCCGGGGGCGAGGTGAGCGGCCTGGTGCTCTCGCCGCTCGTCTCCGCCAGGTCAGTGCTCAGCAAAAAACAAAAAGACGTCGGCACGGCGATCATCGACATCGGCGGGGGGACGACGGGAATGTGCGTATACGAGGAACACAAACTGCTCGGAGTCGCCAAATTCCCCGTCGGGGGCGCTCACATCTCAAATGATCTCGCGATCGGCCTCAAAATCCCCGTTGACGCCGCGGAGAGCTTGAAGCTTGAGCACGGATACGCAGTCGCAAAAGAAGTGAGTCCAAAAGAGTCTGTTGATCTTACGAAGTTTTTTTCGGACGCGGAGGGACCTGTCTCGCGGCGCTTTGTGGCGGAAATTATCGAATCCCGCCTTGCGGAAATTCTGGACTTTGTTAATAATGAGCTCAAGGTTTTAGGAAGGCAGGGGCGCTTGCCCGGAGGAGTGGTGCTCGTTGGAGGCAGTTCTAAAATCCCGGGAATCACCGATCTCGCAAAGCAAGAATTAAAGCTTTCAAGCCGCCTCGGCATGGCGGGAGGGGAAGCATGGGAGCCCGAGGTCGGGAGCTTCGCGGAATTCATCGAGGATCCGGAATTTGTCGCGGCGCTTGGACTTGCCCTGTGGGGCGTTGATGATCAAGGCTGGAGTGAAACTCCCTCCGGAATGAGCATACAAGGCCTCATAAAATATTTTCTTCCGTAAACACGCGAAAACGTGATGTATGACTAAAAAGCGCAAGAAAAAAACGGTCGTAAAAAAAGAAGGCAAGCACGTGCCCTTGGCAAGCGTGAAGGTGATCGGCATCGGAGGCGGAGGAGGGAATGCCGCGTCCCGCATGAGCCGGAACTTTATCCGCGGCGTTGAATTTGTGGCGATCAACACCGATCACCAAGATCTGGATCACTGCGACGTCCGCCGCAAAATTTACATAGGAAAAAATCTGACCCGCGGCCTCGGAACGGGCATGAATCCCGACTTGGGGCGCCAAGCCGCCGAAGAGAACAGATCGGAGATCGCGGAATCGCTCAAAGGCGCGGATCTCATTTTCATAGCCGCGGGCTTGGGCGGCGGAACCGGATCGGGAGGCGCGCCCGTTGTCGCCGAAGTCGCGAAGCAACTCGGCGCGCTTACCATTGCCGTTGTTACAAAACCCTTCAGCTTCGAAGGCGTCCAGCGGGAGCGCATCGCAAAAGAGAGCTTGGCGAAACTCAAGGAAAAAGTGGATGCCATCATCGTTGTTCCCAACGACAGAATATTTACGGTTATCAGCAAAGACACCCCGATCATGCGGGCGTTTGAGGCGATAGACGATGTTTTGCGAAGCGCGCTCAAGGGAATCGTTGAGCTCATCGTTTCCCCGGGCATCATCAATCTTGATTTTGCCGACATTCGAAGCGTGGTCCAAGATGCCGGCATGACGATCATCGGGGTTGGTATCGCCGCGGGCCCGGACCGCGCGGTTAAGGCCGTCAATTCCGCCCTCAACTCTCCCCTCCTTGAGATCAGCGCCGAGGGAGCAAAGTCGGTTCTTCTCGGAATATCTGGGGGGCGAGATCTCAAGATGAACGAGGTGAATGATGCCGCAAAAGTTGTCGCCCAGACTGCCGATCCGGGAGCGCGGATTATATTCGGCGCGTATCATGACAGAAATTTGAAAGCGAACCAGATAAAGATAACACTCATCGCAACCGGATTTAACGGCAATCAGCCGACGTCCCTGTTCGCCGAACACCTCGAAAAACGGCAGAGTGTTTTCATGAAATCAGACTACGCGAAAAGCGCCGGCTACGGAAGCGTTGCCGCAAAAGCCGATGACGATGCAGTAAGAAAAGGCCCCGCCAGTCTCGAAACCGACTCGCCCAAGAAAGCGGAAAAGGCGCCGGAAAAAACGGACCACGAGAAGCGCGAAAACGACGCGTGGGACATCCCCACATTTTTGAGGAGAAAGAAAAAATAGTCCGGAGAAGATCGCGCTACACTTCACTGCTCTGGGGCGCTTCAAGGGCGGCGGGCTCGATGCCGATCGCCTCACCCGTGATTTTTAAAACGTCTTTGTCGATCTTGCCGAATTCCTTGTGGGCGTGGTTGTAGGCGCCAACGGTTGTCGCGAGGTTTTTTCCGATCTTGCCGAAATATTCTTCATAACCGATGAGATGCTTCCGCAGATTGTCCACCTGTTTTATGATCTCCTTCGCCTGTTCGGAGATTTTTTGGTTGCGGAGGCCCTGCAGAACGGTCTGGAGATACGCGAGAAACGATGTCGGCGAAACAATGATCACTTTTTTCTGGAAGGCATAGGCGATGAGATTTTTATCCTCGGCGGCGCTCCCCACTTTATTGATGAGCAGGTCATAATAAATCGCCTCCGACGGAATAAACATAAACGCGAAATCCATCGTCTCTTCCTGCGGCCTCACGTATTTTGAGGTTTCGTCAATCCGCATTTTAATGTCGGATATAAAAGCCGCTTCGTGTTTTTTCTTCTCGAGCGGATCAACAGCCACGGCAAGGCGGTTATAATTTTCCAAACTGAATTTCGAGTCAATCGGGATGATCCTCTTATCCACAAGCACCACGGCGTCCACGATCGCCCCATCTTTGAACGAATACTGCATTTTGTATGATCCCGGCGGCAGGACGTTTTTTAGAACAGTCTCAAGATAATATTCCCCAAGAACGCCGCGCTGTTTTGGGTTGGTGAGCGTATCCTGCAGTTTTTTGATCTGCTCGTTCATGGCGAGCGTTTGCCGCGCCGCCTCGTCAACCCGAGTCAGTTTTTCGGTTACGTCGCCAATCAGCTTCGCGCTCTGGCCAAACTGCTGTTGCATCACGCGCGTCACTTCTCCCACGGCATGTTTCGATTCATTCGCAATGTGGCCGAGTTTTGTTTCAAGCGCGCGGGTAAGCTCGTTTATTTGATTTTGAAGCAACACCATTCCCTGCCCGTCTTCTTTCTTCGGCTCGGGCACCCGTATCTTCCGCCATAACAGAAAAAAACCAACCACAAGCGCCACAGCAAGTATCGCAAAAAAAATCGCGTCCATGGTCATTCACTCGATGGTATCATAGAACCCATCTCAAAACTACCCCGCCCGCGATGGTGTATTTTTGAAATGGGTTCTAGTTCCAAAACGAAAAATACCCCCGGGTGGGGGTATTTTTCTTAGAACAGATCCGTTACCAATTATTCCTTCGGTTGTCGAATCCGCCGCCGCCGCGATTATCCCTTCGAGGACGCTCTTCCATCGGCTTAGCTTCATTCACCGTAAGCTTCCTTCCGGCAAGCTCCTGCCCATTCCACATTTCGATCGCTTTTGCCGCTTCATCATCAGAGGACATTTCAACAAATCCAAATCCCCTGGATCGGCCCGTCATCTTATCGGTGATGATCGTTGCCGAAGAAACAGCGCCGGCTTTCGAAAATGCTTCCTGCAGTTCGTCTTGCGTCGTGCTATAGGGCAAACCGCCAACGTATAACTTTTTAGCCATGCGTAATATAGTTTTTGTAAGGCGACCTACTTCTCTTAACCTGTTCCCTTCCGTAAAAACAAACGTTTTTACGCTACCTACCACACCCCAAAGGATGAAGTAATTTAAGAAAACCCGTCGAGAACACTTACCCTCCAACCCTACACCAAACCAAAAAATAAAGCAAATTTCCCAAAAGCCCAGAACTGAATGTCCGCTATCGCGTTAAAAAACAAAAACAACTCTGGTGTGCATAACTTTTCGCGGAGTAATGTGATAACATATTCAACATGAGTTGGATAAACTGGACAAAATGGCCATATTGGCTGAGGGGAGGGGTGATTGGGGGCTTGAATAACGCGAAGGGTTATGGATAAATCGGCCTGTGAATAACTTATTTAGTAATTTCAACTATCCATTATGTATAATTCAAGCAATGCCATTCATTAAAAAACATAAATATATCTTCTTGTCGTTGGGATCTTATACGGTTGCTTTTGTGTGGTATTTTTCTTGGCTGT
>CAYJRG010000039.1:0-6317 GCA_964372585.1 uncultured Candidatus Saccharibacteria bacterium | reverse complement strand
GATCGTGTTTATGACCCACTTTACCACGATCGTCGAACACTAGAGTGCTAAATAAAAACGGGTAAAAAAATCCGGCGGCCGTGTTAGGGTCCGCCGGGGAATTTCGAGTGGCGTTTTTTTAGGTAGCCACCTCTTTACCTTTTTTGCCCTCGATGAATTTATCAAGGGCTTCTTCGTCAATTTCCGCCCAGTCAGATGGGCGGCCCGTGAGGACGCCCATTGCCTGTGCCTCGTCGCCTGGGACGAGGCCTGCGCCTTGGAGGCGCGGGGTGACGAGGCGGGCCGGGAACCAGTCCGTGACGACGTCCGTTTGGACGTCGATCAGGTTGGCCGTCCTGTCGGTATGGAGGACGGCCCCAGAAATTTGCCGACCTCCGCGCTGAATAAAACATCTAATGGCCATATTATTTACTTTCTTTTTTTGATTCACTGCGTTAGCTCAAAAAACCCTTATAAAATAAGGAGTTAAAGCCACTTTTTGGTTTCCCGCCTGCGCGGGGACAAGCCTGGATTCTCGCCTTCCTTCGACAAGATCGGGACACGTCCAGGGAAGGATAGAAAAAATTACCACCCCTAACCCCTCCTTGAAAAGGAGGGGGAGTAGAAAAAAACGTCGAAAAAAAAGGTGGGGGTAAAAAAACGTCCTCCCCTCATTGAGGGGAGGATTGAGGAGGGGTTAATTCTATTTCTCTTCTCCTTCTTCCTTTTCCTCTTTTCCTGACTCTGTCGCAACTTGAGGATTTTTTGCCGTCTCTATTATCTTTTTCTTTATTTCTGAAAGCAGTTTTTTATCAACTTTCAGTTTTTCGCGGACGTTTTCGAACCCGACGCCGAGCTTTTCATTTTCAAATGAGTAGCTCGCACCCGATTTTTTAATTACGCCGTACTTTATGGCGGTGTTTAGCACGTCCGCTTCGTACGAAATTCCTTCACCGAACATAATATCAAATTCAGCAATCCGGAATGGCGCGGCAACTTTGTTTTTAACCACTTTCGCTTTCACGCGGTTGCCTATCACGTGTTCGCCTTTCTTCACCTGCGCGATGCGCCGTACATCAATGCGCACCGAGGCGGCAAAGGGGAGCGCCCGCCCGCCCGGTGTCGTTTCGGGATTGCCGAACATGACGCCGATTTTCATTCTGATTTGGTTTATAAAAATAATTAAGGTTTGTGTGTTGTTCGCGAGCGCGGTTAGTTTACGGAGTGCCTGGCCCATCATGCGCGCCTGGCGGCCCATGTGCTGGTCGCCCATTTCGCCTTCAAGCTCCGCGCGCGGGGTAAGCGCCGCAACAGAGTCCACAACAACCACCGAGATGATGCCGGAGCGTACCAGGCTGTCCAAGATGTTTAGGGCGTCTTCTCCGCTATCCGGCTGGGAAATAAGAAGATCGTTAATTTTCACGCCGAGCTTTGAGGCGTACTCCGGGTCCATCGCGTGTTCTGCGTCAATATATGCCGCCTTGCCGCCCAGTTTTTGCGCTTGTGCGACAACATTCATCGCGAGCGTGCTTTTCCCCGAACTTTCGGGGCCGTAGATCTCGACAACTCGGCCGCGCGGGAGACCGCCGACGCCAAGCGCGAGGTCGAGCGAGAAAGAGCCCGTTGGGATCACGGCGACGTCAACCTTCCTTGCCTCTCCAAGTTTCATGATGGCGCCCTCGCCGAATTTATCGCGGAGTGTTGAGAGTAATTCCTCGAGGCCGTTCTTGTCTTCTTCTTTTAATTTTTTTATCGCGCTCATCGTTGTAGTCTAATGATAACAAATTATTATTGTGGCGCAAGCGTTCCGGCGGGTATGGTTCCGGGGGTGCTGGTTGCAGACGAGCTCGGCGCTTGGAAAACGATTTCTTGAATGAAGGCGGTCTCGCCTCCTAGAAGTTTTTTTGCCGTGATGTTGACGGGATTGATGCCCGGATCAAGCACCAGTTCCTCCTCCCACGTGCCGTCTTTTTGAATCTCAACGCGCCCTCCGTTTATGTACAGTTCATTTCCGTTTTCAAGTTTTCCTTGAAGCGTGATATTTTTTTCCGTCACTACTGCGGGAGTGCCGGTTGGATAGTAGAGCGTGATCGTCGGTTTTCCAAAAATCCGCGGCGATTGAGAGATGAGCGCGAAGAGTGCGATGAGGGCGATTGCTCCCGCGGCGACGAGGCGCGTCCGAAGCGCGGGCGCAGGCGGGGCGTGCGCGCGCTCCGCGGTTTCGCTGATGCGCCGCCTCGTTGCCGCGTTTTGCATCCTCTGCCACCATTCTTCGGCATCGAACTCTAAAATTTCTCCGAGCTTGTGCACATAGCCGTAGGCGTACGGCCCGGGCGGGAGGGCGGATGCGTCGTCTCGGCGGAGACTCTCCAGGTGCTTGACCGCGATGCCCGAAATCTCCGAGAGTTTTTTGGATGTCAGCCCTTTTTCTTTTGTCCGCTCGCTCAAAAATTGTCCGAAGGTGAGGTCCATAGAGGAAGATTAAAAATCAAAAATCAAATATCAAAAATGATGAAGATTATATTATCCCGTCCGTTTGCTCCCCGGGTTTTTCGGCAAACACCTCGCGGGGCTTCGCGCCTTCCCCGGGCCCCACAACTCCCTTCGCTTCCATGATGTCGAGGAGCCGCGCCGCGCGGGCGTACCCTACTTTCAAGCGGCGCTGGAGGAGCGAGGCAGACGCCTTCTGCGCTTCCCCGACGACCCGCACCGCCTCGTCGTAGAGATCATCATCGTCTCCCTCGTCGAGGTATTCGTCGAACACGTTTTGCTCGCCGGTTTCGCCGCCAGCTGAACCGTTCTTTTGGTTTTCAAACGTTTGCTCCGCTTCGTGGACGCTTTCGTTGTTCTCGCGAATGTAGTCGGCAACTTTATTTATTTCTTCCTCGGTTACATAGCCGCTTTGAATACGTTTTGGTTTTGAAATGTCCGATGAGATGAAGAGCATGTCGCCGCGGCCCAAGAGCTTTTCCGCGCCGGCGGCGTCGAGGATCGTCCGCGAATCAATTTGGCTTGCAACCTGGAGCGCGATGCGGCTCGTGATGTTTGCTTTGATGAGCCCCGTGATGACCTCAACCGACGGTCTTTGAGTTGAAAGGACGAGATGGATTCCGGTCGCCCGCGCCATTTGGGCCAAGCGGACGATCGAGCCCTCCACCTCGCGGCCAAAAGACGACATGAGGTCGGCGAGTTCGTCTATCACAATGAGCACGTAGGGCAGGGGTTCCTCGGCGTTCGCGTTGTAGCTTTTGATGTCGCGGCTTCCTGCTTGGAGGAGGAGCTCGTAGCGCCGGTCCATCTCGCCGATTGCCCATCGGAAGACGCCGACGGCTTTTTTGCTTTCGGTGACGACGGGGGAGACGAGGTGCGGGAGGCGCGCGTAGGTGGAAAGCTCGACGCGCTTCGGGTCTATGAGGACGAGTTTGAGCGTCGCGGGAGAATTTTTGTAGAGGAGCGAGAGCAGGAGGGTGTGAATCAAAATTGATTTTCCCGAACCAGTGGCTCCGGCGACGAGGAGGTGTGGCATTCGCTCGATGTCGGCAAAAACAGGCTCGCCGCTCACGTCCCGGCCGAGCACAAACCCGAGCGGCCCCGATTTTTCAAACTCGGGGTAGTTCATTAGGGAGCCGAGGCGCACAAGCGCCGCCGCTTTGTTTGGCACTTCGATGCCGACGAGCGATTTCCCCGGGATCGGCGCTTCGATGCGGATGGGGTGGGCGGCCAAGACGAGCGCGAGGTCTTGGTTTAGGGCAGTGATGCGCGAGAGCTTTACGCCTTCGGCGGGTTTCAGGGTATAGCGGGTGACGGCGGGGCCAATGTTGATCTCGCCCATGTCAACCGGAATGCCGAATGAGTCGAGCGTGCGCTTGATGACGTTCGCGTTCGTGATGAGGTCGCCGGTCGTCGGCTTCTCGCCGATTGACTTGAGGAGTGAGAGCGGCGGCGGGGTGTAGTTCTCAAATTTTTTGAACGGAGATTTTTTCGCTTTTGCCGCGAGCGGCACATCGCCGTAGCGCGCCATCTCCGGGGAAATTTTTTCGCCGTCTTCGCTCGCCAGCTTTTCTTTTCCGGGATTCCGCGTTTCTTTTTTCTCCTCCGGCTTTTCTTCTATGTCTCCCGTCTTTTCTTCGGCGCCGAGTTTTTCAACATCGTCCTCTTCGCCGCCCGTCACGACCATCGGTTTCTTTCCGCGGGCGAGCTTCAGCGGAAAATTGAGGATGATGAGAATGGAGATGAGCGCGAGAGCCGAGTTTATGACGGCCGCGGTGATCTGCCCGAAGGGGATTTTCAGCGCTCCGAGCACGAGTCCCAGCTGGCCGCCCTTGCCGGAAGCGGCAATGTCGATTAGTGCGAGGACGGAGAGGATAAGGAGTCCGACCCCAATGAGCGTGGTGCGGACGAGGCGCGTTCTGCCGAGGAGAAGCGCGATTGCCCCGAAGGTAAGAACAAGCGGCGGCAGGATGTACCCCACCCCCAGGAACGCCGACATCGCTTTATATATTAATGCTCCCGCCGGGCCGGCGTTTCCCCATTGTGCCAAAAGGAGAATCGCCGCTATGCCGAGGAGGACGATTGCCCAGATGCTTCGCTTCGTTTCCGGATGGAGGCGGTGCACGCCCGTTTTTTCCCAGCTTTCTTTTTGCCCAGATTTTTTTTGTTTGCCGTTCGGCATTGTGATAGGGATATTTTACTCCTGCGGCTCATGAAGAGCAAAGCATGTATTGCAGTTTTGTGATTATCGGTTATAATCAAAACAATGACCATGCGTATTTTGGAGAAAACAGCATCCGCCATGATCGGGAAAACGCCCGTTGTGGTTTTGCCGCTCAAGGAATGGGGGAAGGTGGAGGCGATACTTGAAGAGTATGAAATGAGCGTATCCAAAGGTTATCACGCATCAGTGCAAGCGGCGCGCGAAGAGGCCCGTCGAGGTAAGTTGCACGAGTTTATTTTGACCACACGGAAATTCAAAAAAGCGAAGACATAGTTCCTATGCGGATTGTTTTCACCGATCGTGCAAGGAAGGATTGGCGGCGCCTCCCGTATTCAGCGCAGAATCAGATTCGAGATACGTTAAGCTTCTATATTAAGAGCGGCAACCTCTTGAAGTTTGCGGAGAAACTTAATAACTATGCGTGGGGTGAGTACCGATTCCGCATTGGCGACTACCGAATTGTTTTTGATATTCATTCGGATTCGATTATTGTATTGCGGGTTGGCAATCAGCGGGATATTTACGGGGCATAATCTCATGGCGAACTATAACGGCATCCGGCTCTTCGTCTTCGACCTCGACGGGACGCTTACGCCAAGCAAATCCGTGGCGGATCGCGAGATGGTCGGTTTACTGCTCCGGCTTCTTTGTGAAAAGCGCGTTGCCGTGATAGGCGGAGGGAAGTATGAACTGTTCAAGGAGCAGCTCGTGCGCCGCCTGCCGCGGCGGGACGCGCGGCTCGCGAACCTGTTTCTTTTCCCGACGAGCTCCACCGCGTTCTATCGGTTCAAAGGCGGGAAGTGGGTGCGCGTGTATTCGCACGGGTTATCCCTCGCGGAGAGAAAAAAAATAAAAGCCGCGTTCGCCGCCGCCTTTGAAAAAATACGGTACGAGCATCCTGCCCGCACATACGGGCCGGTGATAGAAGATCGCGGCACGCAGATCACTTTCTCCGCTCTGGGGCAGGAAATTGTGCGGAAGCTCGGCGTGCGCCGCGGTCTCGCGCTTAAAGAGGAGTGGAATAGAAATCATGATGTGCGACCTCGGCTTATGAAAGCGTTAAAGAAGCTCTTGCCAAAGTTTGAGGTTCGGCAGGGCGGGTTAAGTTCCGTTGACGTTACGCGGAAAGGAATTGATAAGGCATACGGCATCGGCCAGATCGAAAAACACCTGCATATTCCGCGCGCGAAAATGTTTTTTGTGGGCGACGCGATTTTCCCGGGCGGGAATGATTACGCAGTCGTTCGAACGGGAGTTGATTATATAAAAGTGAAAGGGCCGGAGGAGACGAAGAAAATTATCCGGGCGGCGCTCGAAGACGCAGTTGACGGGAAATAACTGTTGTGTATACTTCAGGCATGAAAACCATTTTGAACATAAAAGTGGACAAAGAGATTAAAGACCAAGCGTTTGAGGTTGCCCGCGACATGGGCGTGCCCTTGAGCACGCTTACCAACGCATTTTTAAAGAGACTGATCGAAGAAAGGACATTGATGCTCACCGCGCCCTTGCGGCCTTCGGAGAATTTCAGACCAAGACTCCGCCAAACGCTTCGTGATGTGGAAACAGTCAAGAATATTTCTCCGGTTTTTACAACCGCGGATGGGTTCATGGCCTATCTTAA
>CAYJRG010000038.1:0-6499 GCA_964372585.1 uncultured Candidatus Saccharibacteria bacterium | reverse complement strand
CTTTTTCATATAATGAATTTGATTTCGACCTTGATTCGATACTTTTATTATACCATACCAATCAGCTGAAGCGCGTGGAAATAGAATAATTCAGGATTTAACAACGCGGCTCACAATAAAACCCTTAACCCTCCGCGCGGCCGCAAGCGCCTCTGCGGCTTCTTCCATGGAAAATGCGGGGTAGTCGCCCGGATAGCGAGTCTCGATGTAATACCGATTGAGCAATATAAAGATCATCGTGTAATTCTTTTGCTTTCGGCAATTTCTTTGCAACGCGCACTTCGAGCGCCATCAAGTCATGCACCTTATCGGGACTTTTGCCCGTGAACTCAAGAAACCCTTTGAGATACTTTTCCGCCATCTGATGCGCCAAGAAACAGGCTGTGCTCGGCGCTCCGCCTTCTGCAACAATAACGGCGGCGGACAATTCGTCTTCTTCCGCTTTCTTAAACCATTCTAAATAATACCTCGACTTATTTGTCATACAATACTTCTCCCTTCTCCAACACCTTCCGCACGAATAAATCCCCCCCTGCTTTTCGTTTCTCTACTTGAGTGGGAGTGTAGACAACCACATCAATCGGAAATTGCCGGGGAAATATAAAGCCGTCAATCTCGCGGGCCATGTGACGGGTGTTTCTGGTTTCTTTAATCACGCATAAATCAACGTCGCTTGCGGGACCCGGCACACCCCACGCATGCGAACCAAAAAGAATGATCCGCTCTGGTTTATACTTTTTAGCGACGCGCCGGGCGATCACTTTAATCTGCGCACGATTTATTTTTTCCATGCTTGAAGCATAACCCGACTGAATAAGAAAAACAACGGTTTAAGCCCGAGCTTGGTGAATAATGGTATGTTGTCATCCTCGGGCTTGCCTGCCCGTCCGTAGCCCTGCGGAGGCGGGACCCGAGGATCCAGAACTTTTTTTGTTTCCATGGCTTTTCTGAATTCCCGCTTCCGCTCGCCTCGCTGAAGCTACGGCGAAGCGGGCGGGAATGACAGGAAAAGGTATTATTCACCAAGTTCAAGCCCTGAGATTCCAAGCCGCGCCTCGGAATGACGGAATGGGTCACTGACGCTTTTCAAGCGCCGCAACCCATCGCTCGATTCGAGTATTACCCCGACACCGCAGTCCCTTTCAAATGAACGCGTAAATCGAATTTCCATTCATTTTTTGAGCTTGCCGAGCGCATCCAGCAGCTCTTTCTTTGTCTGGTACCCCCCGCTCAATCTCCCTTTTAAAATGTCATCATGCGCCTCTCGCTCTTTCTCATACCATTTCAACTTTTCATAAGCAGACAAAATCAGGTCATATTCCCTTCGAGATATAACAAATTCATCTGCCCTTGGAGTGTCTTTCGTAAGCGTTGCTCGACTCATGCGGGCAGTATAGCAAACTGTTTAATAACGATCAATGAATATTCTGCGTAATCTTGAAAATCGGCATGAGCACGGCGGCGAAGAGGAGCGCGACCACGACCCCGATCACAATAAGGAGGATCGGCTGGAGCAGTTCCACGAGCCGGCCGATCACTTCGTCCGCGTCTCGGGCGTAAAAGGCGGCAAGGCGGTTCATAATCTGCTCAATCCGCCCCGTGCTTTCGCCCACCGCGATCATGTGGGGAACGAGCGGCGGAAAATAGTCGGGGTATTTTGAAATGCTTTTTGAGAGCAGTTCCCCCTGACGCAGATCCTCCGCAACGTTGTGCATAATGTCGCGGTACAGCACGTTCCCCACCATGTGGCCGATGATCTCGAGCGTCTGCGCAATCGGAATACCCCCATGAATTAAAAGCGCCGCGGCGCTTGAAAACCGCGAGAGGATCACCGGCAGATAGGCGGCTCGGACGAGCGGCAGTTTCACTTTGGTGTCGTCGAATATCGCCCTGCCTTCGGGAGTTTTAACGTACCGGGAGAGTATGGCTCCCGAGGATATTAAAACTATGAGTATCGCGATCCACCACGTGTTCACGAAATCGCCGGCGGCGAGCAGGATTTTGGTAAGGATGGGAAGCTCGACTCCGGATTCCGTAAAAATCGGCTTGATCTGCGGAAACACGAAACCGACCATAATGCCCGCGACTACAAAAAACAATCCAATGAGAATAATCGGGTAAATCATCGCCGAAACCGCTTTTCCAACGAGCGCCGATTCCTTCTCGGCGTAGTCCGCGAGAAACCCCATGATTTCGTTCAGATTCCCGGTCACCTCCGCGGCGCGCACCATCTCCACGTAAAATTCCGGAAAAATGTCGCCCTGCCGCTCGAGCGTCTGGGAAAACGCGAGTCCCGCGTCTATGTCCTCCGCCATCTGGAGCACCGCTTCTTTGAGCGTTACGTTGCCGGTCTGTTCGTAGAGACTTTTGAGCGCGGTGTTCAGGGGTAAATGCGCCTCGAGCAAAACCGCGAGTTGCCGTGTAAAAATAACCATGTCCTTCCGCCGCACGCGGTTAAAGAACCCAATGATGACGTCGTACCATTGGTCTTTTTCCGCCGACTCAAGGGAAAGCACGAAGAGCTCATGGCCGGAGAGCATGTTCGCGGCGGAGTTCTTGTTTCCCGCCTCCACAAACCCCACCTGGAACTCCCCTTCTTTGGTTTTGGCTTTGTATTTGAATTTCATTGAATAGAGTTTAATTCGCAGTTCTCGTCATTCCCGCGGAAGCGGGAATCCAGACCCGCTATTTAAAAATAGTATCATACAAATCCTCCCATAGCGGATTTTCTTTTTCAATTAAAGCGAGCTTCCATTTTCTATCCCACTTCTTTATGTTCTTTTCCCGTTGCAACGCGGCTTTTATACTTTCTGTTGATTCGTGATAAACAAGAGAATGCACGCTATATTTTTTAGTGAATCCTTCTATGAGGTTATTTTTGTGCTCGTAGACTCTTCGAAGCAGATTATTGGTAACGCCGACATATAAAGTTCCATTTCTTTTACTTGCGAGAATATATACATAGTACTTTCTATTCATGAGCTCGTCCTTGAGCACTGGTTCCCCGTTCCCCGATCGCGGTCGAGGACAAGTTTCACGTGGATGGCGCCTGGATTCCCGCTTCCGCGGGAATGACAAATCCTACACCCTCTCGAGCAGGATCCGAAGCTCGGCCGGGTTCAGCGAATAGAGCTCCGCGTTTTCAAGCGACACTTCCTTGTTCTTAACCAAATGCACGAGCGAGCGGTTCAGGGTGATCATGCCTTCCTGGAGACTGGTCTCGATCACAAGATCTATTTGATAAATTTTCCGCTCGCGGATGAGGTTGCGGATCGCGGGATTCACAATCATGATCTCCATCGCCGGCACGCGCCCGCCGGAGAGCCGCGGAAGGAGCCGCTCGGAAACGATGGCAACAAGCGTTGCCGCGAGTTGGGAGGTTACCTGCCCCTGCTGATCGGAGGGAAACGAGTCTATGATGCGATCGATGGTTTGGGAAGCGGAGTTTGTGTGGAGCGTGGAAAACACGAGGTGTCCTGTTTCAGCCGCGGTCATCGCGGTGCCGATCGAAACCGCGTCCCGCATCTCGCCGATCATGATGACGTCCGGGTCTTGCCGGAGGACGTTCCGGAGCGCGGAGTGGAACGAGAGCGTGTCAGAGCCAACCTCGCGCTGGGAGATGATGCACCTGTCCTGCGTGAACAGATACTCGATAGGGTCTTCAATAGTGATGATGTGATCGGATCGGGTATGGTTAATCTCATCCAAAACCGCCGCGAGCGTCGAAGACTTGCCGTGCCCCGCCGGCCCCACGGCGAGGACGAATCCCTGCGACAGCTTCCCGAATTCGTGGAGAATCGGCGGGAGATTCAACTCGTCAATACTCCTGATGCGGTTCGAGATGAGGCGAAGCGACGCGGCAAGATACCCCCGCTGGAAATACACATTCACGCGGAACCGCGCCTTGTCTTCAAAGCCATACGCGAAGTCCACCTGCCGGTCCCGCAGAAGCCGCTCGCGCTGTTCCGTGGTAATGAGGGGAAAAATAATTCCCTCCGCGATTTCGGGAGTCGTTACCGGCTCTTTCTGTATCTGCACCAGAACTCCGTCCACCCGAATCGTCGGCCGCCGCCCCACGGCGATGTGAAGGTCAGACGCGTTCTGCTTCGCCGTGGCGATCAGCAGTTCCCGTAATTTTTCTTTGTAGTCGTCCATGGTTAATAGATCAAAAAATTAAAGATATGGAATCGCCCCGCCCCGACCACATCGGGGCGGGGCTCATTATTTTTAATCTTTGATTTTTCATCTTTGATATTATCACATTATACATCCTGCGTCTCGCGAACGATCTCTTCAAATGAAACTTGTCCGGCGAGCGCCTTGAGCACGCCGTCCTGGCGCAGAGTCGTCATTCCTTGCCGCTTTGCCTCCTCGAGCAACTTCTGCATGGTGGGCCCGGCGCTGATGATCTCCTCGACCTCGGGAGTCATCTCAAACATTTCATAAAGGGCAATCCGGTCAACGATCCCTCTGCCCCTGCACTCGCGGCACCCTGCCACATGATAAATCTTGTACGGCTCGGGGTACTCGGCCCGAACATTCTCGGGCAAGCTACTCATCGCTTTCTTGATAACCGCGAGCGCGGCGGGAGAGGGGTCATCGGCCGCCTTGCAATTGCCGCAGAGCACGCCGACAAGCCGCTGAGAGATCATGACGTTTAGGGAAACCGGCAGGAGGAACGGCTCTATCTTCATGTCAATGAGCCGCGGGATGACGCCGAGAGAGTTATTCGTGTGAAGCGTTGAGAGGACGATGTGGCCGGTGAGCGCGGCCTGCACCGCGAGTCCGGCGGTTTCGGAATCCCGTATTTCGCCGACCATGACGACATCCGGATCTTGCCGCAAAATCTGCCGCAATCCGGAGGCAAAGTCATACCCGATCTCCGGTCGCACTTGAGACTGGTTGACGCCCTCCACGAAATACTCCACCGGATCCTCGAGGCTCACGATGTTTACGTTCTCCTGATTGAGCGTCTGGAGCAGGGCGTAGAGCGTCGTCGTTTTTCCGGAGCCGGTCGGGCCCGTCAGCAAGATCATGCCGAAGGGTTTCTCGAGGCTCGCCTGGAGCAGTTCGAGATTCCGGTGCATGAGGCCGAGGTTTTCCACTTTCTTTAAGCCGGCGCGCGGGTCGAGCACCCGAATCGCCACCTTTTCTCCGAGCGGAGTGGGAAACGTCGCCACGCGGAAATCAATGTCGCGGTCGGACACCCGCGTCCTGAAACGCCCGCCTTGGGGAATCCGCGATTCGTCAATCTTCAAGCTCGATATGATTTTGACCCGCGAGATGATCGGCTGGGAAAGCTCCGCGGGGAGCGCCGCCGTCTCGCGCAGATCGCCGTTGATCCTAAAGCGTATCCGCAAATAATTTTCCATGGGTTCTATGTGAACGTCCGAAGCTCTGCTCGCGACCGCTTCCCGAAACGTGTCGGCAACCATCTTGATGATGGGCGCCTCTTCCCCGGAAAGGCCGTCTTCGAGACGAACGATTTTCGCGCCGGTGTCGCCGGTTTTAATGTCGAGCTGACGAACGGCTTTCTCAAGCTCGGAACGATACGGCGAATATCGGCGGAGCGCGTCTCTGAAATCTCCGAATGAAATAACGTAGACGCCGAGGTTTAATCGCTCCCGCCGCGCGATGAACCGCAGGGCCTCCTGCGCCTGCGGGTTGTCGGGATGAACCATCCCGACGATGAGGAGGTCGTTTTTTTTCGCGACGGGGATTGCCTCGTACGCCCGGGCGGTTTCTTCCGGCACGAGCTGCATCAACTCGTCGGGTATCACCTTCGGGTCGATTTTTTTATACGGAATGCCGAGCAGTTTACTCTTCAGCTCCCCGATTTTTCTATCGTCAACCAGCCGATCAAGCGTCATGATGGTTTCCGCTGTTTGTCCGGAAAGCACCGATTCTTTTTTCAGTTTTTCAACGCGCGCGCCGTCAAGGAGGCCGGCTTTCTGCGCTTCGTCTAAAAGTTCTTGGTCGGTCATGAATGGGTTATGGGTCAAGAGTCATGGGTCAAGGAAGAAGTTTTAGTACTTAACTCTATTTTTTTCCATGACTCATGACCCGTGACTCGTGAAACCGCTACGGCGCAATGAACGGATCTTCCCGGCCAACGACGGCGGGCGCGGGCGGCGGGACATACGACTGGAGAGATTTGAACGCGGCGCTCGAGAACACCTGCTGGGGGTTGAGCTCTATCTTGGCGAGCGGGTCAATGTTTTTATACGCGGACGGGGAAACCACCTCCACGAGCGCGGCCTGTTTGAAAAAAATGTAGTACGCCCCCACCGCGATTAAGACAAAAACCAAAACCCACAGCCCGATGCGCAGGATGTTTGCTTTTTTCTCGCCTTCTTCGTTGATGAGTATGGCCATGGTTAAGGTTTTTATAAATTTTGAATAATGAATTTGAATAATGAATCTGGAATATAGAATGATGAATGTAGAATATAGAATAATGAATCTTGAATAATGAATTAAGATTCAATAATTCATCATT
>CAYJRG010000037.1:0-6533 GCA_964372585.1 uncultured Candidatus Saccharibacteria bacterium | reverse complement strand
AGAAGGACAGGCCTCTGCCGCCGGCGGGTTACGAAGCTCACTGCCTGACCAAAGTGAACATCTCGACAGAACTCGGGATTTTCAACGAAAACGACGAGGTATATCTCGCCAAGCGCCCCGAGAAGGCAGACAACCCGACCGACCCGTATGCGGGTGAGTGGCACTGCCCGGGCGTCACCTGGAACCAAGGGGAATCGTTCGAAACCACCTTCGACCGTCTGCGGGCAAAGGAGGGAATCACCTTCACGAAACCAGTGCGGCGCGATGAGCAGGTGATCAACGACAAACGAGGGACGTACCTTGCCCTCATCTACGTGGCTATCGCAACGAAGCCGCCCACGGATCCGCGGGGAAAATTTTTCTCCGTTGCAGACATTCCGCGGGACGAACTCGTCGAACATCACGCATTGGTGGTTCTTCCTGCGGGAGGCATCCACCGGAGTCCAAAGAATACGCGTGTCTAAGCGATGATCGTGTAAGCGGTCAAATAACAACACAAGGGAGCGGAAACGCTCCTTTTTTGTTGATCAGTCCGGTTCGGTCGGACGTATAGTGCTTAGCTTAGTCAATATTCATATACCCCACTACCAGCGGGGTTTTGGAGTCATCCGGAGCGCGGCGGCGCGAGGCAGAGGAATTTTTCAGCAAGAAAAATATCCGACTCCAAAACCCCGCTGGTAGTTGATTGTTAATCAAACTCCATGCCATATTCTAGACATTTCCCAATTTTCTGATTAAAGTCAAAGAACGCTAAATATGGCCTCCGATAATAAAACCGTGCCGAGCCTTTCCATTATTCTCCCGACGTATAATGAACGGGAGAATATTAAAATATTAATCCCTCGCCTCGCAAAAAAATTCAGCGCCATACCGCGCGAAATAATCGTCGTTGACGACTCGTCTCCCGATGGAACCGGCGAAGAAGTGTTGAGGACTGCCGCGGAAATCCCGAATATCAGATTGATTACAAGAAAAGAAAAAAATGGGATCGGAAACGCGCTTAGGCATGGCTACAATGAAGCCACGAACGACATTATTCTCTCCTCTGATTCAGACCTTTCATTTTCTCCCGACGATCTCATGAAACTTTATGATAAGATAGTTACTGAAGATTATGATGTCGTTGTTGGATCGCGGCATAGCGCGTCTTCCGGCTATGAAACGCCAAGCTTCGCAATAAAATTGAAATATGCCGTGAGCCGGCTCGGCAACGGATTGCTTCGTGCGTTATTTCGCGTCCCCGTCCGCGATTTTTCAGTAAATTGCCGCGCGATCCGCCGGGATATGTGGCGGTTCTTGAGCACAAAAGAAAACGGGAATTTTTTTCTGTTTGAAATGATTTTTTTGGCACAGAGAGCGGGCGCGCGCATTGGGGAGGTTCCAGTGACATTTAAGGACAGGCAATACGGCAGTTCAAAAGTTAATCATATCGTCGAAGTGCCCAAGGCGTTTTTGAAAATGATATTCTATCTTCTGCGCCGCTAAACATATGCGATTATCCGAAAAGTCAAAATTGAAAAAACGGCCTAATCAAATCGGAGTCGGCGCCTGCAAAGTAAGCAAGCGGCAGAAATTGTACGTACAGAGAGTGCTCGCCTCGAACCGTATTACCTACGGGCCGATGATTCAGCAATTCGAGAAAGAATTCGCCGCGCTTCACAAAAAGCGCTTTGCGGTTTTCTGCAACAGCGGGACAAGCGCCTTGCACATAAGCATCGCGGCTCTCAGGGAACAGTATGGATGGAATACGGGGGACGAAGTCATTATCCCCGCACTCACTTTTGTTGCCGACGTGAATGTACTTTTACAAAACAATTTAAAACCCGTTTTTGTCGACGTGGACCCGAAGCTCTATACGATGGATCCCGCAAAGCTCGAGCGTGCTATTACCAAAAAAACGCGCGCGATCATACCGGTCCACCTGTTCGGCCTCCCCTGCGAAATGGATACAATCATGGCGATCGCCAAGCGGAAAAAGATAAAAGTCATTGAGGATGTCTGCGAATCATTATTTGTTTCTTACAAGGGCAGGCCAGTGGGCTCTTTCGGAGATATCTCCTGCTTCTCGACATATCAGGCGCATATTTTGACTACCGGCGTAGGAGGATTTGCCTTGACTGATGATCCAAAATTGGCAACGCTCTTGCGGAGTTTAATGAACCACGGCCGCGACGGCATCTACATCACCATTGACGACGACAAGGTAAGCGACAAAAAGAAATTGCCTGAAATCGTGCAGAGACGTTTTAATTTTATCAGGCCCGGGTACAGCTTCCGCGCCACGGAATTCGAGGCGGCGCTGGGGCTTGCGGCGCTTCACGATGGCATACATATCTCTATTCAAAAAAGAAATCGCATCGCCTCGGAGTTTACTTCATATCTCAAAAAATATTCCGCCCATCTTCAACTGCCGGATTTTCCAGCCCACTCAAGCCACGCGTTTATGATGTTTCCAATCGTCGTTAAAAGTGATTCGATCGCGCGCGACGAACTGGTATCGTTTCTTGAAGATCACAATGTCGAAACCAGGTTCATGCTCCCGCTTATTAACCAGCCATACATAAAACAATTGTTCGGCGACTTGAGCAAAAAATATCCGGCGAGCCACTTTATTAATGAAAACGGTTTTTATATAGCCAGCCACGAACATCTGTCAAGCGGCGACGCGAAGTACATAAAAACGGTTTTTGATGAATTTTTCCGGCTAATGCAAATTCTTGCATGAGAAAAAAAATCCTTTTGTTCGGCGGAAGCGGAATGCTCGGCCAGGAACTGTTGCGCTGTTTTTCCAATGGCCCATATGAGGTGATTGCGCCCGCCCGCGCCGAGATGGATATCTCAAACCAGGAAACGGTGTTTCGCGCGATCCGTGATATGGAACCAGACATTATTTTGAATGCGGCAGTGCTCGTGAGTGTAGACATATGCGAAGAAAACCCTGATAAGGCCTATGCGATTAACGCGCTCGGCCCTCTTTTTATCGCCGACGCGCTCCGGACACTGGGCCTCAAGGAAAAGATTTTTGTCCAGTTCAGCAGCTCCGATATTTTCGGAAACGATTTTGGCGCGAGTCCCGGAGAAGTCGAAGAGGCGTTTCCAATCAACGTCTATGGACGCTCAAAATATTATGGCGAGAGATGCGTGGACGGCATGTTGGGCGGGAAAGAGTTTGCCGTCTATATCGTAAGGTCTTCGTGGATTTATTCCGAATTTAAAAAAACGTTTGTTGATGTTGTCGCGGAACATGTTATGAAACCGAATGGAGTTTTCGCGGTTGCGGACGACCAGCGGGGAATTCCCACGTGGGGAAAAGAAATTGCAAAAGGCGCCATGACTCTCATCGAAGAGAGCCATCCCTACGGCGCGTATCATTTTGTGCCGGACGCGTCCGCCGCCGACGCCACGCGATTCGAAATCGCGGAAGAGATTGCAAAAGTTTTAGGGCGAAACGATGTGGAGCGCCTTTTTTCGAAAGCGCCTCGAGCGAGCATACTTAAAGCGCCTCGTCCCGCATCAAGCGCGATAATCACCACCAGATTTCCAAAACTTCCCCACTGGAAAGAATCGCTCCGCGCATTTCTCAAGGAAAAATATATTGACTCGCGGAAATAGGGCGGGAAAAATAAATTATATTTGACTACCAATCACCATGAATCAATACCATTTGAGCGACAAAGATTTTTTCGCCGCATATAGCAAAGTTCCTCGTCTGGATGTAGACCTCGTCATCGCATCCGCGGACGGAATCTTGCTCGCCCTGAGAAACATCGAACCGAGCAGGGGGTTTTGGCATCTACCGGGCGGGACCGTGTATAAAGGGGAAAAAATAGCCGATGCCGCCGTGAGGATTGCGGAAAAAGAAACCGGACTCGCAACCACATTCGATAAAGAGCTTGGTTATATGGAATTCCTCGGGGAGGTTCGCTCCGGCGTCAATATTCATACCGTAAGTATTGTCATAGCGGTTGTGCCAACCGGCAATAATTTAAAACATGATGAAAACGCAAAAGAGCTTCGCTACTTTAAAGAAATGCCCGAAAAAATTATTATCGAACACGGCGCGTTTATAAAAAGCCACGGCCTTTTGTGATAACGCGCGAAATAGCGCGGCAGGACGTAATATTCGCCGAAAGAAATTGCACTTCAAAACGGAATGTGGGTATCCCTTCGCGCACGAAGAGAAGCTGGGAAAGCTACCCCGGTTTCCAAGTTGCTTCGGAGCAAGAGGCAAATGCCGTCTATGCCGAGGCGACCGGGAAACAATTCGATCCGATGTTTGGCCCCGTGGCCTTCCATAACAACGTTGCCCACTACTTCGATGGCTGCAACCCAGAACAGTTCGGAGCGGCCGACGGATACATTCAGCACTACGCGCCTCTTGAGGCGATGGCGAAGGGGTGCGTAGTCACTTCCGTACCGGTTGATTTCTTCTATCCTTCAGTTCAGAAGGCCGAAGAAGAATCCGGGTTCAGGGAGGAGATGCTCGAGAAGCGGAAATCGCAACTTGAACAGCTCTCCGCCGGCTACCGCCTTGCGGCGAAGGCGCTCCGCCTTCGCGCGTAGGGGTGAAAAAAATCATTCGAGGGAGGACGCGAAAGCTTCTCCCTCATTCTTTTTTATTTACCTTTTATGTATGAGTTTATTATAATAAGCACACATGATTTCAAACACTCCGGGCTGGCAAGAAAAATTAAATAACTACCTCACGCAAAAACGGCAACGCTTTGTTTTGGTAGGACTTCTCGTCATATATGCTCTCGCGCTCACATACAAAATAAATGAGCCATTTATGCGGCTCCAAGATGAATTTGACGGCACATACAGCATTGCCGCCTGGAATTGGCTGATACATGGGCCAATCGAACTCAAGTTCGCGATGATGACGCTTGCGAGCAACGTGGGAATTCTCCCCGGAGTAACCAAAGAATTTTTCTTGAACCACCCCTCGCTTTTTATCGCTCCCACCGCCTTCCTCTACTGGCTTTTCGGAATTGGCGAATGGCAAACCAGGGCCGCGCCCATACTGTTCTCGCTTCTTTCGCTCGTCGTATTTTGGAAATTAATCGCGCGCGCCTTCAAGACGCCATGGCTAACAGCAATAAGCTCTTTCTTTTATATTCTTTTCCCGTTGGGTATTTTTTTTGGCGGCCTCCTGACGAACGATTATCTTGTCCTCTTTCTTATCCTCGCACTTTTTCTGGCAGTTATATGCTTTGAACAGAACCGGCAAAGAAAATATCTCTATTGGATATGCGCCATAACATTCTTTGGAGGGCTTTCGGACTGGACGTTTTTATTCGCCGCGGCGGCGGCATGGTGGTATATCGCGCTCACGAAAGATTATCCGCAAAAAAAGCCGCTCCTGTTTTTAATGCTAGGCGTTTTAGCCGCTTCTCTTTCCGTAACCTTGCTCCAAATCTGGAGCATTGCCCAGATGAATCCGTTCACCTATCTCGGGATTGTTTTCTCGGATAGAAACGTTGCGGGTGCGGGTTTAATAAGTGTCCTGCGCTTTCTGAATATGCGGCTTAATTTCGATCTTATCGGTTTTTCAGAAATCGGATTGATCCTTGCGATAGCTGGCGCCATATTTTATTTTATAACCTACAAAAAAAACAAAGCAGGGCTCTTTTTTTTGGCGCTGCTTGCCGCTCCGGGACTCTTAACCTATTTGGTATTTTACAAGCATTCCACCGCACACTCATTCTATGGTTTGTACATCATGCCTGCGCTCGCGCTTTTAGCCGCATACGGATTCGGCCGCGTGCAAAACGCTTGGCGGGCATGTTCGCTCTTCGCGCTCTTTCTCGTCAGCTGTGTCTGGTACACCTCAATTCTTTTCTCGTACACACAATTCGCTCCAGATGATTTCGCGCTGTTTACACGCGCCAATGCCGCCGTGCCAATCTCGGCGCCCATCTGTACAGATACATCAAACTCAAAGTTTTACCTGACTCCCAGCCGGAAAGTAGCCGACCATCCATGCCAAGAGGATTATACTTATTTTGTGTTGCGGCAGCCCCAAAGCCGCCAAAACACATATTTGTTGTTTTCGCTTGCGCAAACTTTTTATACGGACGATTTTTGGCAAAGCGCGCGTAGAATAAGTTTTTCCATGGCTCTCGGCGTAAAAATTGTTAAATCCGTTCCCCTGCTCAAACAAAAACTCGAAATCGTATTTGCTGATCATGATCCTCGCGTGGACAACTCCGATGCGACGGAGAATACCCGGGCATTCATCGACACATACAAATTGCAACCAGTAGATTGTTCAACGAATTTCTGTCTCTATAAAAAAATCGGACTGTCGCTCTAGGATGAGTTCTTCCGGCTTAAAAGCGGAAAGCGGGCTTCTCTTGGGGTTTTTTCTCCCCGGAGACGGTCTGTTCTTTACCGCCGGGTTTTTGGCGCCAGCGGGGATAACCCTCGCGGGATATTTTTTAGGAAATATAGTTCCCAATGTTGATGAATATGTACCTGTTAACAGACGATAGGTTGTATAGACTTATTAAACTTCTTTTTCAAGAAATCCG
>CAYJRG010000036.1:0-6681 GCA_964372585.1 uncultured Candidatus Saccharibacteria bacterium | reverse complement strand
AGAAAGGACGGGGGTAGGAGAAAATTTTTCCGCCAAAGGCGGATCCGCCTCCGGCGGACAAGTATCAATTTTCAATTACTAATTTCCAACATGCGTGTTTTATTCGTTGCTTCCGAGCTTACGCCGCTTGCGAAGGTGGGCGGCCTCGGAGATGTGATTGGAAGCTTGCCTAAGTCGCTCGCTCGCGCCGGCGTTTCGGTTGCGGCGCTTATTCCTCGCTACGAAGCAATAGACGTTCGGCGGCGAGGTTTTGAGCTTGTCGTAGAAAATTTTCCGGTTTCGCTCGGCGCAGGCATCGAGTATGTGAATTTATATCGTGGCGTCTTGCCTGGTTCGACGACCTTCGTCTTTTTGGTGGAAAATTTCCGTTATTTGAGCCGCGGGCCGGTGTATTTCAGCCGGACGGCGTTTGCGGATTCCGGCGCGGAGCTCAAGCGGTTTTTGTTCTTTTCGAAGGCGGCGCACGAGCTTTTGTCGGCTGACTACGTAACAGGGGGAGAAGTGTTTGGAATGGGTGGGTTCGACATCATTCACGCGCACGACTGGCACACAGGGGCGTTGGTTGCCATGACCAAGCATCAGTTTCCGGCGCGGCGCGCGGTTTTTACGATTCACAATTTGGAAAATCAGGGAATGTGGAGCGCGAGAGAATTGTCGAAGTGGCTTGTCTCGGGCCGCGGCGGAAAGTTTAACGATTTTGGGTTCAATCTTTCCGGCGGCGAGATGAATTTGATGGCCGAAGGGATCGCGCGCGCCGACATGGTGACGACGGTGAGCCAGACCTACGCGAAAGAAGTGCTCACCGCGGAGTACGGCGCGGGACTTGAGCTGCTTCTCCGGCGCCGTGAGCGCGAGGGCGCTGTGACAGGCATCTTAAACGGGATTGATTACAGCTTTTGGCCGCCGCGAAAAAGAAATAAACTTTCTTTTCAGAAAAAGTTGGGGCTCGATGTTGACGCTCGGGCGCCGATCTTCGGCCTCGTGTCGCGGTTAACGTACCAAAAGGGGATTAAGCTCATAACGCCGCTTGTTGATAAATTTGTCCGGCGCGGGGCGCAGTTTGCGTTTTTGGGGCAGGGGGAGCGAAAGAGCGAAAAGGCGTTGGCAATGCTCGCGCGGAAGCATCCGAAATCGGTGTTTGCAAAAATCGGTTTCGATGAGCGGCTGGCGCACGAGGTGTATGCCCAAAGCGATTTTTTCTTGATGCCGTCGCTTTTCGAGCCGAGCGGCTTGGGCCAGATGATCGCCATGCGCTACGGGACGATCCCGATCGTCCGCGAAACAGGCGGCCTCAAAGACACCGTGCGGAACGGGGCGACCGGTTTTGTGTTCCGCGCTCCGACATCTTCCGCGCTCGAGTCGGCGATCGAGGAAGCGCTCCGTTTGTTTTCAAAGCCGGAGGAATTTAAAAAGATGAAACACGCCTGCGCCGCGCAGGATTTTAGCTGGACTCACTCCGCGCGGGAGTATGCCGCGATGTATAGGGCGGTTTGTTGATGGAAATTTTATTGACGACAGCGAGTGATTTTCTTCGTTAGGAATAATATTGCTTGTTTCAAAATATATACAAAATCAGGCTTTTGCATTAGGGCTTTTTGTAGGGTCGTGTTTATCGATGTCTTTTTTATTCATACCAAAACTATCGAGACATAAGTTTCGGAAATAGATTGCTCCTATGCGCCGAATAACGGCCATAGTTGTGCCTTTTTCAAAAGCAAATTTTTGAAGTTTATCTTCAAGGGTTGGTTCTAGTGTTAGGGTATCAAAGCTCCTAAAAATATGTTTTTGTACTTCATAGGGATTGGTCCCTCTTTTTTCTTCACATATTTTCATCAGTTCATCTTTATGGGAATCTATGTATTTTTCCAAGCCACTTTCTACTAACCACTCTTTACCAAGTTGATTTAGATTTATCGGAGAGTGAGAACCAAAAGCCGGAGTTGGTGAATTATCCGAAGAAATCTTTAGCTCATTCAGGGTGTCTTTAACCCACTGCATAGAAGTCTCTAATGCTGTAAAACGGCCATTGGAGTACCAAGCTATAAGGATAAGACTTCCCATTATACCAAGAAACCATTCCCAACCGATATGTATTGTAAGTCCATCCATGTGTTTAATTATAGCAAAGAAGTTTATAGTACCTGTGCATATCTTTCGATGTCAATGACGACGTTTAAATGAACGGTTTATTACTCAAATTATGTCGTGAGAGAATAGGTGTGGATAACTCGCCCTTTTACACTTTCTATTTATTTTCTATAATAGCGGTATGATAACGAGAAAGCAAAAAGAAGTCCTCGATTTCATTGCTGACTATCAAAAACGTAAGGGTTATGCTCCTGTTCTTGAGGATGTACGCAAGAAGTTTAAACTTGCTTCTGTTTCAACGGCTCATTTTCATGTTTCTAAACTCCGCGATTCGGGTTATTTATCAAAAGAAGAAAACAAGCCCCGCTCAATTGAAACATTAGGTCGCGAGACAATGGTAAAAATTCCACTTTTGGGGACTATCTCTGCCGGTCATCCAATAGAAGCAATCCAAAATAAAGAAATGATCGCCGTTCCTAAAAATAAAGTTCCTTCTTCGTCAGAAGTTTATGCCCTCCGCGTAGTTGGAACCAGTATGATTGATGAAAACATAAACGATGGGGATGTAGTTTTAGTGCGCCGACAAGAAACGGCAGAGAATGGGCAGAAAGTGGTAGCTCTTATCGATAACCACGAAGCAACCCTAAAAAAGTTTTACAAAGAGAGGGGGCATATCCGCTTACAACCGGCAAACAAAAATATGGAGCCACTCATTTTCAGAAACGGACGAGATTTTTCAATTCAAGGAATAGTACTGGATGTTATTCGTGATGGCGGTTTTATGTCTCCAGTAGAAATTTATCCAGACGCAAAACTTCTTAATCGAGAAAGAAAAGTTAAAAACAGAGAGGCGAAAGAAAGGGCGCGGGGCGGCACAAAATTTCAAAAAGAAACTTTTGCGGTTGCACAAGCAAGCGGCATTGAGAAGTTTGTAGACAAAATTATATGTGGTGACAGTGAAGAAATTTTGCGTAAAATACCGACGGGCTCTATTGATATTATTATTTTCCCTCCCTGTCGTTTTAGGTTAGACTATAAAGATAGTAATGGAAAAGTTTACAGAAACGAATATTTTAAGAAATAAAATACAAAATCATGTCTAAACCAGGATATATTCATGGCTTAAATATCAAGAACAAAAGACTGAAATCAGGATACCCGAAGATTTTGGATGAAGTTGATAAAAAATACACAGAGTGGGTAAGTGCTACCGAAGAATTGAATTCTGAAAACGAAAAAGGGTTATCAACCAAAGTAGCGCTACTCAATGACTATTCCGACTATATCAACTCAATTTCCAAACATTTCAAGTTCCAAGACAAACTCGGGTCATCAGTCATAGAAGAATTTTTGTTCCTATTGTTCAAAGATATACCAGGACTGAAAGAGGACTTGAGTAATAGTTTATTGTTTATGGGTCAAGCAGATGCTTATCTGAATCTGTCTTTTGCGCCACGAAATCTTAGGGATTTTATTAGCAACCCGGGTGTATATATCAACAGAAAAAACCAAGATTTCACTATTTCTAAAAAGGTAAGCTGTGTTTTTAGAACGAATGATAAGGAAGAGAAGATTGATTTAATTGTGCCCGCTGTGGCAATTGAATCAAAAGCCTATATACCAAAAACGATGTTCGATCAGGCTGATTATGAAGCACAGCGTCTTAAGGAGGGAAATCCTTTCGCGTTGTATATTATTGTGGCCGAACAAAACGCATTGAGTAATGATGTAAATTTGAAAAACACAAAGGTAGACGAGGTCTTTATTTTAAGAAAGCAAAAGCGGAGTAAGATTAGAAAACCAATTGATTATGTAGTGGTGAAAGAGCTGTACAAATTCGTAAGAAGCTATTTGAATACTGATTGGTTTGATAACAAAAAAGCCACCGAGCGTGGGCGATTGATAACAACATAAGAATTGGCTATGAGCAGAACAAACAAAAAGGCGTATAATACAAAAGAAATCAGAAAAGCTTTTAGCAGTTATTTTTATGGTTCGGGTACTGATTTCTTTTTTCCTCATCCAAAACTTGATGAAATTCCAGAAAAAGAATGTGAAGAGGTTGTAAAAATTCGTTGTGGAGAGTTTTTAGAAATTCTCACTAAAAACAAAGGCAGAATGTGAGTTTTGGAAAATGTTTTTTGAGTAAAAAAGCATCTACGAGTATGCGTTTATACATCGCGACTTCTGCATACGCTTTACATTCAATCGAAAGCACGAATTCATCGTCAATATAAATCTGTTTATCTTGGGATAGTTTATAAATATTCCCCCTCCCATCGCCGATGGGATATTTTGTTTTACTGATCTTGATGCGCGAAGGTTTGCCACCAATATTTTTCTATGCGAGCAAAACCATTTCCTCGGCCATTGTCTCAACAAGTGTGCCCTTCAGAGAACGTAAAGCGCCACCGGCGCGGATGTGCCACATTCGCCGTATTGTCCGCTCGTAGAATTTTATAAACTTGTCGAACATATCATTTCAAAAAGTAATCAATATTTTACCTCGCAATCTTTGAGAGGACAACCCACAGCGTGACGATGGCGGCTTGGAGCGGGATTCCGACGAGTGGACGGTCGTTTAATCTGCGCCGTGCGGGAATGCGGTTGTGGAATGTTTGGTGCGTGGCAAGAAGCCGGAATTTGGGAAAAAGCATATGGAGAAATTGGAACCCGTCGGGGAGAATGCCGCCGATTATTCCAGCGATGAGTGATGCGGGGAGGCCGTCTCCGGCAAAGTCGCCGGAGAAAATGAGAAATGAAAGCACGCCGCCCGCGAGGAGATCGAGGAGCGCGGAGAGTATGTCGATCGCGAATCGGATCCCGATCCGCGCCTTCTTGAAACCCGTGTTGTCATCGCGGAAAACCGACAGGAGTTTGTATTCCCAGTGCGGGATGGCGTCCATCGCGTAGTGGGTCGCCATGCCGGCGAGGAAGGCGAGCAGGGGATGCGCGGGGAAAAGTCGCCCCACTGCCGCGCCGATGATGCCGTGCGAGATGAGGATCATGGTCAATAATTTTCAATTTTGCAATTTTTAATTTTCAAACAGTTGAATTTTCATTGAAAAATTGAAAACTGAAAATTGAAAATTTTTCTGCTCCTGTTTTACTCATACCTCAATGCGTCCGTTGGGTTGAGCCGCGAGGCGCGGTACGCGGGGTAGATGCCGAAGACGATCCCGGTCGCGGTGGAAACAACTGCGGCAAGGAGAATTGCCTGCGCCGGCAGTTTGAACACCCAGCCGATGCTCGTGAAGTGCGTAACGATGAAATAGATGCCGACCGTGAGAAGCGAGCCGGCGAAAATCCCCACAGCGCCCCCCGCGAGCGTGAGCATCACCGCTTCAAAAAGAAACTGCTGGAGTATGTCGCCGCCCGTTGCCCCAACCGCCTTCCGGAGACCGATTTCTTTTGTCCGTTCCACGACGGAGACGAGCATGATGTTCATGATGCCAATGCCGCCCACGACAAGCGAGATCGACGCGATCGCAGTGAGAAATAAATTCAGTATCGAGGTGATGTTCCCGAGGATCGAGAGCGCGTCTTCTTGCGTCCGCACGGTGAAGTCGTCTTTCTCCGGGTCTGTGATGCGGTGGTTCCGGCGGATGGCGCGTTCGACTGACTCCTTGGCGAACTCCGCGGTGTAGGTATCGTTCGCTTGGATGGTGAGCTGGTTGTAGTAGCCAATGCCGAGGAGTTGTTTTTGCGCGACCGTGATCGGGATGATGACGAGATTGTCTTGGTCTATGCCGAAGGGGCCGATGCCTTTTTTCTCGGATACGCCGACGACGCGGAACGTGAGATCGCGGAGCCGGAATGTTTTGCCCGCCGGGTCTTGCGGGCCGAAGAGCGTTTTCGCGATCTCTGGGCCAATGACGGCCACGTGCTCGAACGACGCGACTTCCGAGCGGGTGAATGGGCGGCCCGCCGAAACGCCGAAATTTCTGATGGGAAAAAAGTCTTCGGTCGCGCCTTCGTAGGTGACGGTCGCGTCGTTATTTTGATAGACCGCCTTTGCCTGCCCGCGCACCTCGCCGGTTACTCGCAGAACGCTTGGCTCGCGCCGGAGCGCGTCCGCGTCCGCTTCGCCGAGCGTTTTGATCACGATCCCTTGGACGGAGGCGGGGGATGAAAACCGCGAGCCCTTGGTGGCTCCGGGTATCACGAAAATAAGGTTCGACCCGATGCTCTGGACTTGGTCTAAAATGAGTTGTTGCGCCGATGCTCCGATTGACATGAGGAGGATGACCGACCCGATGCCGATCACGATGCCGAGCATGGTGAGAATAGAGCGGAGCCGCGCGTGTCGGATGCCGCGCGATGCTGTTTTGAGTGCGTCTTTGAGTTTCATGTGTAAAGTGCGATGCGAATGTCAACGCGATGCCAATATGCGAATGCATGCGAATGATACGAATGAATCTATCCCTATTCGCGTTATTCGCATGTGATTCGCATTAATTTCGCATCGCGTTACTTAAAAAATTCCCGCTTTTCCTTTTTCGGCGTCGGCGCGTCGGAAACCACTTTCCCGTCGCGCATTTCGATGCGGCGGTTCGCAAATTCCGCGGTGTAGGTCTCGTGGGTGACGAGGAT
>CAYJRG010000035.1:0-6749 GCA_964372585.1 uncultured Candidatus Saccharibacteria bacterium | reverse complement strand
CGCTGAAGCTCCGGCGAAGCGGGCGCGAGGCGGAGGAACTCCGACCGGTTACGTCGGAGTATCCGTGCTCCAAAACCTTGCTGGCGGGTGTTCACACTTCTGTTATTCCCGCGACTAGCGTAAAATACTCTCATGGGATTAGACCCTGAAAAAGAAGTTATTTATTTCGGGAGGACCGATTTTCGAAACAAGTCCCGGCTCTTTGGCATCAAGCGGAACGACCGCCGCCAGCATGTCTACGTGGTCGGCAAAACGGGCACCGGAAAAAGCGCCCTGCTTAACAATTTCATCGTGCAAGACATCATGAACGGCGAGGGGCTCTGCGTCGTTGATCCGCACGGCGAGTTGGTTGAGGGCATCCTCGATAAAATCCCCGAGCATCGGATGAAGGACGTGATCTACTTCAACCCCGCCGACACCGATTTTCACATCGGGTTCAACATCCTCGAACTTCCCGACCCGAAATACAAGCACCTCGTGGCCTCGGGCCTCATGGGCATCTTCACCAAAATCTGGTCGAACGTTTGGTCGGCGAGAATGGAATACATTTTGAACAACGCGATCCTCGCCCTCCTCGACACCCCGGGTTCAACCCTCCTCGGCATCCCGCGCATTTTAACCGACAAAGATTATCGCCAAAAAATCATCGCGAACGTGAACGACCCGGTGGTGAAAGCGTTCTGGATTCACGAGTTCGAGGGCTGGCGCGACCAGTTCAGAAATGAAGCAATCGCCCCGATCCAAAACAAAGTCGGGCAATTCCTCTCGACCTCGATCATCCGCAACATCGTGGGGCAATCGAAAAGCACGATTGACATTTTCAACGTGATGAACACGGGCAAAATTTTCCTCGTGAACGTCTCGAAGGGGAGAATTGGGGAAGACAACTCGTCGCTTTTGGGGGCAATGCTCATCACCAAAATCCAGCTCGCCGCGATGGAGCGCGTACGCATTTCCGAAGACGAGCGCGTGGATTTTTATCTCTACGTGGACGAGTTTCAAAATTTCGCCACCGACTCCTTTGCCGGCATCCTCTCCGAAGCGCGGAAATATCGGCTCGATCTCATCCTCGCGCACCAGTATATCGGCCAGCTCGTCACCGACGTTTCAACCAAAGTCCGCGACGCGATTTTCGGCAACGTGGGAACGATGATTGTGTTTAGAGTGGGCGCGGCCGACGCGGAGTTTCTTGAAAACGAATTCGAGCCGGAGTTTGTAATTCAGGATATCGTGAACCTTCCCAACTATCACATCTACTTGAAACTGATGGTAGACGGCGTTACCGCGCGGCCATTTTCGGCGCGCACCATACCTCCCTTGAACGTTGAATCGTCCTCGGCGGTAAAAGAAGAGATGATCAAAATGTCGCAAAAACGCTATGCCATAGCGCGGCACATCGTCGAGGAAGAGGTGAACCGCTGGAGCGGCATGACGGAAATGTCCATGATAAACGCGGGCACAGCGTCGAAAACCGCCACGGGAATTAAAAACCAAGCGGTGTGTTCCGTGTGCGGGAAAACAACTACGGTTCCCTTCGAGCCGACGCCCGGCAGGCCGATTTATTGCAAAGAGTGTCTGAAAAAAATAGAAAGCGGGGAGCTGAAACCCCTGCCTTCGCGGCGGATGCCGCAGGCGCGGCGGCCAAAACAGCAATACTCCTCTGATCTCGGAAAAATTGGGATCGAATTTGAGCATGAGGAAGAAGAGCCAAATGACGAAACGCATGAACATCATTACGAGCACGAAGAAGAACGACGGGAACCAGTCCGCGCATCGGCGCCTCTCGAACGACCGCATCAAGAAAAAAAGCCCGCCTTCGAGGCAACGAGAGCTTCAGCGGTGGAACCAAAAGAATCTGAAGCGCTACCCGTGGCATCTTTGGGAAAAATCATGTCCCACGAAAAATCGGCCAAACCGAAAAAGACCGTTAAAAAAGAGGTAGACATCGGCGAACTGCGCAAAGCGATTCAGGAATCGCTCCATCAAGAGTGATTTAAGATTCATGAATTATGAATTTCGACATCATCACCATTTTTCCGAGCATCTTTGATTCGTATCTCAATGAATCTCTTCTGAAACGCGCTCGAGAAAAGAAACTGATCGAGATAACCACGCACAACCTCCGCGACTTCACAAAAGACAAACATAAAAAAGTAGACGACGCGCCCTTCGGCGGAGGGCCGGGGATGGTTATAAAAATTGAGCCGATATACAGAGCGGTCGAAAGGATAAAATCAAAAATCAAAGATCAAAAATCAAAAGTAAGGACGATTTTATTCTCAACGCGCGGGAAAAAACTCGACGCGCCGATGGCGAAACGTCTCTCGCGCTATGACCGGCTCATCTTGATCTGCGGCCGCTACGAAGGCGTGGACGAACGGGTTGCCAAGCACATCGCCGACGAAGAAATCTCGATCGGGGACTACGTCCTTAGCGGCGGAGAATTACCCGCGCTCGTGCTCGTTGAGGCGGTTAGCAGATTCATCCCGGGCTTTTTGGGAAAGCGAGAATCGCTTGAAGAAATAAAGGGGTCGTATCCGGTCTACACTCGCCCGCCCGAGTTTGTTCCATCGCAAAAAGGAAAAAAGAAAAAAACGTGGCGAGTGCCGCCCGTCTTGCTCTCGGGAAACCATAAAAAAATCAGCGAATGGCGGAAAATACACGGGGACAAATAACAATTTTCAATTATCAATTTACAATTTTCAATGAAAACTCTGCATTTTGAAAATTGAAAATTGTAAAATTGAAAATTATCTCCAATGCCTCCTTCCGAAATTCTCTTTTGGGGACTGATTTCTTTCATCGCAGGCATAGCCGCCGCGAGCGCGCATGTTTCCGTATACGCGATCGGAGCGGTAATTATTCTTGTCTGGGCAATTATCTCGGGCCTCACGCGCTCGTCCGCGCTCACAAAATATTTTGCGATATTCCTCGTCTCGGCAATCCTCGGAAGTTTTTATGTTCACCTCCACGCAAACATCGTCGCCCGCGGCGAGCGGATGACCCAAAACACGGAGATCAGCTTTACGGCGCGCGTCTCGGGAGAACCGAAAAAATTTGAGACGTACCAATCATTCACCACAACATTGCTTCCGCCGGACGCGGGGACTGTAGTAATTCTCGCTTCGCCCGAAACGGACATTGCGTATGGGGATAGAATCGAGGGCAGGGGAATCATTTCGCCCCGGACTTCCCCCGTCGCCTCGCCCGTTTCCGCCTTCCCCCGCATACGCATCGTCGCGCGTCATGAAGGATTCTGGTTCAAAGAAAAACTACTCGAGATAAAAGCGTCCCTGATTCGCCCACTTGTCGAATTCATGCCCGCAAACGAAGGGGCCTTGTTTGCGGGAATCACCCTCGGAGACCGGTCACGCTTTGGCACCGCATTCAAAAAAGACATGGCCGCATCAGGAACCACGCACATCGTCGCGCTCTCGGGCTACAACATCGGCATCGTCTCGATCACAGCAATGAACGCGCTTGCCTACGTCTTGTCCCGAAGAAAAAGTTTTTATGTCGCGAGCGCGCTCATCTTCGCGTTCGTCCTTATGGTCGGGGCGGAACCCTCGGCAGTGCGGGCGGCGCTCATGGGATTTTTGATCCTCGTCGCACGGGAGGCGGGGAGAGCGCACTCCATGAAAAATGTGATCGCCTGCGCGGCGGCGGTCATGGCGCTCGTACATCCCTCCGTCCTCGTTTACGACATAGGTTTCCAACTCTCGTTCGCAAGTCTGCTCGGGATTGTTTACCTCGCGCCGACCCTCGAAAAACTCATGAACCTCAAGGAGCGCGGAATTTTCGGCTGGAAAGAAAACGCGATCACCACCTTCTCCGCCCAAGTTACCGTAATGCCGATTCTCCTTTCCGCCTTCGGGAAAGTTTCGATATTCGCCATACTCGCAAACATACTCATTCTGGAATTCGTGCCGCTCACCATGTTTTTCGGATTCATGGTCGCCGCAGTCGGATTGGCGTCGCACTACCTCGCTTTCATATTTGCCAAACTTATCACTCCACTTCTCTCGTACGAGGTCTGGGTGATACATTTCTTTTCGAACGTTTCGTTTCCGATCACCGTGCCCGTTACACTCTTCACCTCGTGCCTTTACTACGCCGCTCTCGCCGCGCTGATTTATTTTTTAAGCGATGCGCGCCAGCGCGGCGACAAAAACCATGGGCAATAAACATAGGAAACGAGCCGCAGCCGTCATGTTTTTTCTCGTAGTGCTTTTGATTGCGGTCTGGGGAAAAATACTCGCGGGAATTTCCAGCGATTCGCCAAAACTGTTCTTCCTTGATGTCGGGCAGGGGGATGCGGAACTACTCACGCTCCCCGGAAATGTCAAAGTTCTTACCGACGCCGGCCCGGATCGAAAAATAACGCAGAGTATAAAAAACGTGCTCGGCGAGGATCGCTATATAGACCTCGCCGTTGTTTCGCATCCTCAGCTCGATCACTTCAACGGATTCAACCATCTCCTTGAAAACTACAATTTCGGCGCGTTCATCATAAATGGCAGAAACGCCGAAACAGTCGGAGAGTGGCCGCTCCTGCTCAAAAAAATCCGCGCGAAAAAGATTCCGCTCATCGTCGTCGGCGCCGGAGACGCAATTCTCTACCGCGGGGCGAGCATCGCAATCCTTTCGCCCGACGCCCTTCACCTTCAAAGCGGCGAGTTGAACGACACGGGGATCGTGGAGCTCGTCAAGGCCGGGCCGCTCACCGCGCTCCTTACCGCCGACATAGATTCACGAGTCGAAACCTATCTCGCGGATAGGTTCGACCTGCGAGCGGATATCCTCAAGGTTCCTCACCACGGATCGAAATACTCGTCGAGCGAAGCGTTTCTAAGCGCTGTAAAACCGCGGATTGCGGGCATAGAGGTCGGGAAAAACAGATACGGCCACCCGACGCCGGAAACCCTTGCGCGGCTCGAGGCCGTTGCCGAATCGGTGTTTCGCACCGACCGAAACGGGACTATTGAAGTTGAAGCGCGGGGCGGCAAACTGCGAGTGTATGCGGAAAGATAGACTATGAAATGTGGAGGGTAGAAGGTAGATTTGTAAATTGCTGATTATTAATTCACTTCTTTCCCGTCTTCTACCCCCCCACGTTCCACTCTCGAGCCCAATAAGGTGCTATAATTAACCCGACATGAGTCTCCTTATACGCGGAGCAAAAATTTTAGGTAGCGCGAACGCTTTTCGGGACGAGCCGCGCGACCTTTTCATAAACGGAGGGAGGATAGCGGCAATAGGAAATTTTCCAAGAATGTCGGCAGACGCCGTGGTTGAGGCGCGGGGAGCTTACGTTTCCCCCGGGTTCATTGATATGAACACCGACTCCGACCATTATCTCACCATTTTCGACGAACCGGATCAGGAAGATTTCATCCGCCAAGGCGTTACCACAATCATCGGAGGCATGTGCGGGGCATCCCTCGCGCCGCTTCTCTATGGGAGCCTCGAATCAATCCGAAAATGGGGGGACCCGAGCGCGGTAAACGTCAACTGGCACAGCCTCAAAGAATTTCTTGAGACACTTGATCAAAAACCGCTGGCGGTGAATTTCGCCACGCTCGCGGGACATTCAACCATACGCCGCGCCCTTGTCGGCGAGCAAATCCGCGACCTTACGAAAAATGAGCTTCAGATATTCGGGACAATGCTTCGGCACGCGCTTGACGAAGGCGCGTTCGGCCTCTCCTCCGGCCTCGGGTACGCGCACAGCCGGAAAACTCCGTATTCGGAAATAAAATTTTTAACCGACATCGTGCGGGAGTACGATGGCGTGTACGCCACCCATCTCCGGAACAACACCGCGGAGCTTGCCTCCGCGGTCGGAGAAACAATCAAAATCGCGCGCGAGGCGAGGGTGCGGACGGTGATCAGCCATTTCATGCCGATCATCGGAACCGAAAAAGAATATGAAAAAGCCCTCGCGCACATCGAATCGCTTCCGCTAGATGTCCAGCTAAAATTTGATGCATATCCGTCAGACGTAAGCATCCTCGCCATCTACACGTTCCTGCCCGAGTGGGCGCAAAACGGGGGACGGGAGCAGATGCTCGCGAACCTCAAAGACGACTGGCTTCGTTCAAAAATCATAAAAGAAATTCCGGTGGTGCATCCCCAAAACTTCATAGTGGCCCAAGCGCCCGGAAACGAATTTTTGATCGGCAAGTCCCTCACGGAAATCGCCGCCTTTTACGACGAGACGCACTACGGCTCCGCGCTTGCCCGCCTGATGATGGCAACACAGCTCAAAGCGGTCGTCCATTACAAAAACATAAACGCGACCCTCATTCCGAAAATCATCGCGAGTCCGCGATCGTTCATCGCTTCAAATTCGGCTAGTTTGGGAAAATCCGGCAAGATGCTCAAAACTGACCGCGCCACGTCCACCTTCACGAAATTCATCGAGCTTACCGAGTCCCGCAAGCTCATGGCTCTCGAAGATGCGATCAAAAAAATCACGCGGGAGCCCGCGGAAAACTTCGGCCTCGTGGGGCGCGGAGAAATAAAAACAGGCGCCGCGGCCGATCTCGCGGTCTTTAAAGTTCAAGACGGGCCAAGCGAAGGGCAGAAAACGCTTGAGATAAAATCCGTGATCGTAAACGGAGAACTTGCCGTGCACGAAGGAGTATTGACGGAAAAACGGGCAGGGAAAAATCTGCGGCATACGCGCTCTCCTAGAACCCATCTCAAAAATAACCCGCCCGCGATATGAACCACTTTTTATATAACCA
>CAYJRG010000034.1:0-6787 GCA_964372585.1 uncultured Candidatus Saccharibacteria bacterium | reverse complement strand
AAAATAAACACATAGTCCACGGGTTTCAGAGAGGCGATGACTTCCGCGCGCTCCTCCGCTGGAATCACCGGCCGGTTTTTGCCTTTGTATGATTTAACCGACACGTCCGAGTTTATGCCGACGATGAGAACGTCGCCGTGGGATTTCGCGGCTTCGAGGTTTCGGATATGCCCAATATGGATGACGTCGAATGTGCCGTTTGTGGTGACCACAGTGAGTCCCTTTCCTCTCGCGTCTGCGGCTATGCTTTGAATTTCGGAAAGCTTCTTAATTTTCTTCGATTTCATATTTCTGATTGTAGAGCGAATTTTCTTATTCCGCAATTTGTGATAGTTTAATTAGACCCCATCTCAAAATATCTCCATCCCGCGTTGCCAGCGTGTTTTCTCGTATCCGCACGGCGCGGCGAGGGAGTCGTGGTTTACCCACCGCGACCGAGCCGCAACACAGCCGGGACGAGAAACACGCCGCAACCCTTGCTGGATGTGATCACCCTCCGCAATACCTGCGTCGGCTTCTCCTTAGAGTGCGTCCAGCACATCTGCGTCGCCCGCCTCGCCGAAGACGACGAGTCGAGGCGGGTCGCTCCTTGGTCTTGCGGAGGGTGGCCTATATCGCGGGCGGAAGTATTTTGAGATGGGGTCTATAGATAAATGGCCTCACTAGAAAAAGTTATAAAGAGTTTCAAGGGCAAAAAAGTTCTCGTTTACGGGGACGTGATGCTCGATCTCTATATCCGCGGCGACGTGGAGCGCATTTCTCCGGAGGCGCCCGTGCCGGTGATGATGGAGCGATCCCGGGAATACATCCTCGGCGGGGCGGGGAATGTGGCGACAAACATCGCCTCGCTTGGGGGCGTGGTAACTCTTGCCGGTGTTGTCGGAGACGATGAAGAGGGGAAAATAGTGCATGATCTGTGTCGAGAATGGAGAGTTGACGGGCACCTTGTGACAGAAAAAAATCGCCCCACGGCAGTCAAAGCCCGCGCGGTTGCCAAGCGTCATCAGCTTTTGCGCATAGATCGGGAAAGAACGGGGCAGATTTCCAAAACCACAGAGAAAAAAATAATCGCCGCGCTCCGTGGCCTCAAAAATTTCGACGCCGTTGTCGTTTCCGACTACGCAAAGGGATGCGTTGTCCCGGGGATCATCGCATTTCTAAAAAAACGTTTTAAGGGATTAGGCATGATCGCCGGAATCAAGCCGGCCGGAGCCGGTTTGTTCAAAGATGTTGGCGTGGTGGTGCTCAATCTGAAAGAAGGGCATGGCATGACGGGTGTGTATGCCGATTCTGTTTCCGCCGCGAAGAAGACGGTTTCAAAACTTTTCGCGATACTCGGATCTTCCATCGTGCTCACTCGCGGAGAGCATGGAATGACTGTGCTTGATAAAAAAACCGGAAACGTTTCGCATATTCCCACGCGGGCGGTTCAGGTTTACGACGTTACCGGCGCGGGGGATACGGTGCTCGCATCGCTCGCGCTCATGCTCGCAAGCGCCGCCTCGCTTTCCGAGGCGGCGGAGGTTGCGAACCACGCCGCCGGAGTGGTGGTGGGGCGCGAAGGCACGGCAACACTTACCCCGAAGGATCTCGCGGCCGCGTTGCGTAGTCGTACATAATACATGGAAGGAATAGTTTCATATTTTAAATTTCTTATCAAAACGAGGGTGGTAAGTCCGCTCCGCTCGTTTTTTATTTCTATTTTCGGAGGCCGCGTGAATATATTGGGATGGGAAGATCGATTGTTGCTGATAAATTTGGAAGCGCTCGGGGATCTTGTGGTGTTTACGTCCGTCTTGAAGCACTACAAAAAACGGTTTCCGCAGAAAAAAATATACCTGCTCATAAAAAAGGGCATTGGCATTGAAGACGTGTTCAGGGGCGCATTCGCAGACGAAGTTCTTGCGGTGGACTATCGAACGTTTTCTATTAACCCGTTCTACGGAGCAGGAGTCCTGCGTTCACTCCGAAAGATCGGTTTTCAAATGGTGATTAATCACGACTTCAGCGCGGCGGAAATTAACGGCAAATGGATCGCGGTCGGCCTCGGTGCAGAGGAGATAATCAGATACGAAGGCATCGGCGCGGAATTTACGCAACCCTTCGATGTTCACCAGCGGAACAATCTCCGCGTGGTGATGGAAAAAATGTACCCTCGCTACACGCGCGTTATTTCTTCGATTGACGCGCTTGCCGGGCGCGTACAAGAATTTCCGAGCGCTCTGCGGCATTACGTTGCGATCTACGAAGGCGCGACGGGGTTCAGGGAGGAGGACTATTCGATATGTTTGCCGGTTTCCGTGGTCAGCGCGAGTTCATCTTCTAGTCACGAACTTCATGAGGGCGGATATGCGATTCTAGGAATCGCCGCGAGCGTGCCATACAAGCGGTGGCCGCTTGATCGGTTTGCGGAAGTCACCCGCTTCTTGAAGCAAAAAAATATGAACGCAGTGATCGTTGGTTCTTCGGGCGAAAAACCTTTGGCGGGTCGCTTTGCGTCAATATGCGGCGGGGGGGTTGTAAATAAAGTTGGTCAAACGTCGCTTGGGGAACTTCTCGTGCTTATCAAACATGCCGCTTGCGTTGTTTCCAATGACACGTCTCTTGTTCACCTCGCCGTTGCGCTCAAAATCCCGTCCGTCTGCATTACAGGCGGCGGGCAGTTCGGAATGTTTTCAAACTACGGGTATAAACATATAAACCGATGGGTGTATAAAAAATCGCCGTGCTTCGGAGACAACTGGCGGTGTGGAAAAGGACTCCCGCCGGATACGCCCTCGCCCTGTATCGCCGCGATCGGAGCCGAAGAGGTGATACAAGAAATTAGCGCGGCGCTCGTTGCGCATAAAAACTCCGCGGGAGAGGCGGGGAAGTTTGAACTCGGCTCGGCAGGAGAGGCGGCGGCGCGATCTCTTAAAAAAGAGCAGGCGAACATAAAAGTGATCTACGCCGGAATTCAGGCGGAAAACTATAACCCGAAGCGTTACCCGAGTTTTGAATACGCCACTTTCTTTCTCACGCTCAAGGGAATGGAGGGGGTGTCTGTGATCGAATATCCTTACGACCCGATTATCGGAATGGGAAAAAAGCGGTTCAATGAAAAATTACTTGAGTTCGTCCGCCGCGAAAAGCCAGATGTGTTTTTTGCGTTTATGTTTTCAGATGAATTCGATCCGGCAACGCTCGATGAAATTAAAAAGCTGACCAAGAGTATTGCGTGGTTTGCGGACGACCAAAGAAGAATCCACAACTATTCCCGTTTGTGGGCGCCGCACTTTACCGCGGCGGTCACCACGTGGTTTCGAGGCCCCGAAACTTATGCCCGTTACGGGATCAATACTGTCATTCGCTCGCAATGGGCGTGCCGCGCTCCAGTTTCGCGGCGGAATGACGCGCCTCAGAACATTGATGTAAGTTTTATTGGTCAGCGCACCGCGGCGCGGGCGAAAATCATAAACCAGCTCCGCGGAGCCGGGATTCACGTTTTTGTCCGCGGCTTTGGCTGGTCGGAAGGAAGGGTGGGCGGGGAAGAGATGGAAAAAATTATACGCCGCAGTAAAATTAATTTAAATATAAACGACACCCCGTCCCCGTGGAGTCCGTGGTCGCTGGGCCAGTTGTTTTTGAGGCGTTCGATCGACGGATTCGTCCCCAGTTTTCGATTTATGCGTAACTTCAAATTTTGGCGCGCCATTTCCATTTCGCAAATCAAGGCGCGCCCGTTTGAGCTTTCCGGCCGCGGCGCGTTCGTCATTTCCGGTTACGCGGACGATCTCGAAACATATTATACGGAGGACGAGGAGATGGTGTTCTATAGAAACGCCAGCGATCTCGTTAAAAAAATAAAACAATATGCGCCGCTTGAGGCTGAGCGCGCGAAAATTGCCGCGGCGGGTTACGAGCGGACGCTTCGCGAACACACGTACGAAAAAAGGTTTAGAGACCTGTTTAGGGCCGTGGGTTTAAAGTTTTGAGTTTTCAGTCACAAGTCATAAGTTCTTATGAAATTAGTTTCAATAATCATCCCCGCGTACAACGCGGAAAAATATATTCGGGAGTCGGTTGAGTCCGCTCTCGCACAAACCTATCCGAATGTCGAGGTGATTGTGATTGACGACGGTTCAAAAGACGGCACGAAGAAAATTTTGGAGCCGTACGGTGCGGCGGGCAAAATAGTTTATGTGTATCAAGAGAATAAAGGCCTCGCCGCGTCGAGGAACGCGGGAATCCGCGCGGCGAAGGGAGAGTATGTCGCGTTCCTCGACGCGGATGACATATTTTTACCGGAGAAGGTTGCCGAGCAAGTCCGCGCGCTCGAAGCGAGTCCGGATTTCGGTGTGTGCTATTCCGATCTCTTGCATTTTACCGACCCGCCGGTTGGGGAAAAGTCGAGCGAATTTTTCCATCATACATACACGTACCCCTCCTGCAATATTTTCGGCGAACTCTTGAAGCGCCAGTTCATAAACCCGCTCACGGTTATGGCGCGCCGCGTGGTGTTTCAGAAATACGGCATGTTCGACGAATCCCTCCGTCGTTCGGAGGATTGGGACCTGTGGCTTCGCTTTGCGCGCGCCGGCGTGAGGTTTTTGTATCTCGACAAACCCCTTGCGCAGTATCGGGTTCGAACATCCGGCAATCTTTCGTCGCTTTCAAGCGAACCGGACATGAAAGAAAAAAATTTGTTTCTCTTCCTACGGCTCGGGGAAAAACTTACTCCAGCTGAACAAGAAAAATATGACTTTCAAAACATCCTCGCGCGTCTGCGCGCGAAATTGGTTTTTGCCTACCTCGTGGTCGGGAATAAAAAAGCCGCTCTCGAACGCGCGGGAACGTTTTCAAAGTTCTCGCGGTTTCTGGTGCGCGTCGTGCCCGCGCCTATCTGGCAAGCGGTTCTCACCTCTCTCCGCGCGCTCAAACATCGCCTGTTGCTTAAAAAATTGTAGTATTATTAAGTGCCTGTTTTGACAGTCGTTCTTGAAGCGGTGTATTCTCAATAATATGATTGTCATTCGCGCGCCACTTCGTATCAGCTTTGTTGGGGGAGGGACAGACCTCCCCGATTTTTATCGCAAACACCCGGGGGCGGTGATTTCGACTGCGATTGATAAATATGTGTATGTGGTTGTGAACCGCACGCCGCTCATAGACAAGGTGTCAGCGCGGTATTCGATTTCTGAAACCGTTGATCATCCGTCAAAACTCCAGCACGCCATCATCAAAAATGCGCTCATGGACTTGGGAATCGAAAAGGGAATCGAGATCGCGTCGTTCGCTTCGCTTCCCGCGAAAACAGGGATCGGTTCATCATCCAGCTTTTCGGTTGCCCTCGTGAAGGGACTCCACGCCTACAAAGGGAAAAAAATAGACAAGCGGGAAGCGGCCGAGGCCGCGAGTCGCCTTGAGATCGAACTCGTGGGCGAGCCGATCGGAAAACAGGATCAATATGCCGCGGCGTTCGGGGGGTTCAATGTGTTTACGTTTCATGCGGATGGGTCTGTTGCGGTCGAGCCCGTTTTGATTGATTACAAAAAACGGCTGGATCTTGAGGATCGCATCCTTGTGTTTTTCACCGGGATCACGCGGTCGGCGTCGAGCGTGCTTTCAGAACAGAGAAACAACATCGGCAAAAAATTTGAATCGCTCAAAAAAATGGCGGGGATGGTGCCAGAATTTAAATCGCACCTTATGAAGGGCGACTTCAAGCGGCTCGGCGAACTTCTGCACGAGGGGTGGCTCGAAAAGAGAGGCCTTGCCTCTGGCGTATCGAGTTCCGTGATTGACGAATTGTACGGCGCGGGAATTGCGTCGGGCGCGTGGGGCGGAAAAGTGCTCGGCGCGGGCGGCGGGGGGTGCGTGATGTTTATTGCTCCGCCCGAGAAAAAAGAAGCGATTCGGAAAACAGTCTGGGATGTCGCCCGGCGGAACAACCTGTATGAATTTAAAGAGATACCGGTGGGATTCGTTCAGTCCGGCGCGGAGGTGTTGTTTAATGGAGACATACAATAATCTAAAAATCTTAAATCTACAATCTAAAATTTTATGATTGAATAATATAAAAGTTTTTAGATTTTAGATGTAAGATTTAAATTTTATATGAAAGACTATATAAAAAAGTTTTCAACAAAATGCGAAGACGCCCTCCGTGCCCTGCCCGACGATGAGATCGCCAAGGCGCTCAACATTCTTCAGGCCGTCTACGAGCGGGACGGGAGAATCTATGCGTTCGGAAACGGCGGGTCGCTCGCGCTCGCGACTCATTGGGTGGCAGATTTCAACAAGACCGCGTTCGGGCATAATTTGGACGGCGACCGCAAGCGGTTTCAGGCGATCCGCGTGCCGACGACGGAAGAAGAGCTCACCGCGTGGGCGAATGATGTCGGGTATGAGTATGTTTTTTCCGGCCCGCTTAAAAATTATCTGCAGGATTCCGACGTGGTGATTGCGATTTCAAGCTCGGGCAATTCGCCGAACGTTATAAAAGCCGTTGAACTTGCAAAACACAGGGGTGTGCCGGTCATCGGGCTTTCCGGCTTTGACGGCGGAAAACTGAATCAGCTCGCCGACGCGAAAATTTTAGTGAAAACGGAAAAAGGAGCGTACGGCGTTGTCGAAGGCGTGCACGGAGTGATCCTTCATCTCATGACGGAATACTTTAAGGACTACTTCAAGCATCTTGAGGGAATCTCAAATCTAAAATCTGTGGGTAGAAAAATTTAGGATTTTTAAAAAGATTTAAGATTTTAGATTCGAGATTTTAGATCCATGATCCATCAAACCGTCATCC
>CAYJRG010000033.1:0-7293 GCA_964372585.1 uncultured Candidatus Saccharibacteria bacterium | reverse complement strand
CCTGAAAATCTCGGGGCGTGTTTTGTTATCGCGTAAGCGTTATCGTTTTACCCAATTCCGCCGCCGGAGCGGAGAGCGTGATTTGCGGGGTTGAGGTTGCCTGAATAATTCGGTAGCCCGTGTCGTAATCTGTGTTTGAAGTGTAACGAGCGGTGGAAGTTGCCGGATCGAATGGTAAAGTCAATATGTAGATCGGCACGAGGCACGGCGCGATGTTGTAGTTGCCCGCGCCGACGGCCATCTTTTTTGTTGATGTGGGAATCGCCCCCGCGCCGCAGGAAAACGATTGGCCGCTCTGGTCCGCGATATTCTGGCGGATCGAGTTCATGATCGCCTGCAGGTGAAACACTCGCTGGTTGTTGCGCGCCGAGGCAATCTGCCGGTGGGGATTGATGGCGACAATGCCGACGCCGGCCAAAATCACCATAAGCGCGGAGGCGATGATAATTTCGACGAGGGTGAATCCCCTTTTATTGTCATTAGTCATTGGTTGGTAGTTCCTATTGTACTTCATTCCACGAAAGGAGGGTGTATTGGTCGGACGTGAGCGGAAAGCCCGGGGGCGGCCCATAGAGAAGATTTGGATCGTAGTTGTAACTTCGCGATTGGTATCCGTTCGTGCTTGAATACAGAAACGCGCCGCGCAGTGCCGCGCCCAGCATGCCGTAGGTCGTGATTGACGCCCGCAACCGCGTTGCCCAGCAGGTTGTTGAGTACGAATACCGCACCGTCCTCCCGTTGGTCGCGACAAGAGCGCCGTCTATCCGAAAATTGTCGTCGCTCATAAGGCCGATGTTTATGTTTTTTTGCGCGATGAGCCCTATCGAGTCCGTCCCGTCGTAGTTTGTGTATCGCAAACTTTTATTCACCGTAATACTTGAGCGGGTTGTCGCGTTGTCGGGAAACCGGCCGGAGCCGACAGTCACTCGTTTCCCGTTTATCTGTCCCCGCACCCACAGATTATCCTCGAAAAACATCTGGCCGTTTGCCGGTATCGTGCCGGTCGCGTGCAGAGTTTCTGATTGAACGCTCCACGTGCCCCAGCCCTGCTGGGTCGCGCCGCCCGTGCTCGTGCAATTTGAAGGAGGATTCATGAGAGCCGTCACTTTGTACACCGAATATAATCCGCTTGTGGCGAACGCAAGATCGTACCCAAGCACCGTTGAACTGGGAAAATAGAGCCCGCTCGACGACGCAACGGACTTTATGCTCGAAAGGTCTTGCGTCAGTTTCGTGAAGTCAACCGCCGGAACTCCTACCGCCCTCCCCGCCGTAAATACATCTGGGCGCGAAGGAAGCGGAGTCGGCGGCAGAGGATCAACCGGATTCACGTGGGTGTGCACCGCGTATTCGTTCGCGCCGGCGTGATCCGGATCATCGTAGGAAATAAGCGAACTGACAATAGAATTGTAAGCCGTGCCACTGAAGCTTATTCCCGCGTTCGTATGGATCGGCCCGTAGACGGAGGCGCCAGCCCCGAAACTCACGCTGTCGTTGAATACCCACGCGTACTTCGCGAAGGAATGGATGCCGAGCCGGACCTCAATCACTTTCTGAACGTTCGGGTCGGCAAGCACCTTGCCCGTGCTTCGGATGGTTACGATTGTCGAGCCGGAAGGCGGGGGTGTGATAGCGAGAACAAACTGGCCAAGAAGTTTTCCGTCTTTATCGTAATAGTTGTGGGCGTATGGTCCCGGCTGGCCGGTGCCGTCTTGAAAATCCAGCGGCGCGTGAGCAAGGTGCCACCGGTAGTATTCAATCCCCGCTTCCGCGATCGTAAACGCCTGCGATTTATTGAGCCCCCGCACGGAAAGTTGGATGAACGAGGCGGAGAGAGAAACGAAGCCGCTCACCAAAATCACCGCGAGCGTCGAAAAAAGCAGTAGTTCAACCGCAATTTGTCCACGTTCATTATTCATTATTCATGATTCACTATTCTCTAATTGCTCCGCAAATTGCGGATGGTAATCGTATCTGAAAAAAAGAGGGGTTTGGGAGATTTTCCGGGATTCACGTCCGCGTAAAACGAAAACTTCACGACTCGAACTTTTGACACGTCTATCGGGGAAGAAAGCGCCGCCTCCGTCCCCGTATAGTTTGAATCATAGTACGAAAACAAGGGCGTTGAACTTGCGGAGATAACATAATTCACGGCAGTCGTAACAACCTCGCTCGAGGTCGCGTATACGAGCGGGTTGCTCGTCGGGGTGATAACACCCCTCCGAATCGTGCTCGTTCCGAGATAATAGCGCACGCGCTCGAAGACGCCGTCTTTATTTGTATCGCTGTAAAAAGAAAGGGAGCTCGTGCTCGCGGCATCAACGGCATACGCGCCGTTTCCCGACTGCCCCGCGGACCTGATCTCTGTCGTCATAATTTGGATGGTTTGGCCCACATCGGAACGCGACTGAAGTTTTTGACTTACGACGTTCTGGAGCACGTCGAGATTACTGCTAAAACTCGCCACCACAAATATCATACCACTCGCGATCGCCGCGACAATCAAAACCTCGATAATCGAAAAACCCATTTCGTTTTTGTCGTTCGCTTTCATTGATGCGTGAGCCGCGATTGAATTTCCTGAAAGCCGCTCGATATGTCAACAGAACTCGTCGCTTCGTCGTAATCTGGAGCCGTCGAGCTGACCGCGTACGTTCCCGCCGGAAGATTGGCAAACAACACATGATACGGCGGCACGCAGATTGAATTAAATTCAATCTGGACGTCGTTGAGCGTTGGAGAATACTGTTCGTCCGCCGTTTTCATGAACGCCTTGTAACGTATGTAGCGTTTGCCCGAGAGCTCCGTGGGTATCGCGGAACTTGCCGCGAAAGAGGTGTTTGCGGTGCCGTCGGGCCCGATAAAATTCCATGTAGTTTGGTCATTGTTCGCCGCGAGTTGGAACGTGAGACTGCCTGCTCCCGTCTGGGGCGCTTGGGCGGAAGGGTTCCATGAGATAGTATATAGCGTTGAACTGGATCCCCCAAGATCAATGGTGTTTGAAATAAGCCAGCTTGTCGATGACGCGCTGTACGTGGACGAAGCACTTGCCGCGAGCGACAACCTGCCCGGAACGGAATCCGCGTCAATTCCGCCGTCTTGGCTTGAGTACGCGCCCTGGGACCAATTCGTGTGCTCAACAATCGAATGCCCGGCCGTGAGCGTTTGGGAAAATCCGGTTTTTGAAAGATGAACCGACGCCCCCGCAACTCCCGCGCCCGTTGAAAAATCAACTGCTCCGACGAGGAGCGATGGATTCGCCGCGGGAGCGAGCACCGCCCTCAATGAAATCGTTGAACTCGGATTTACGATAATCGGATTTAGCGGAATGATGCCGGCGAGGGTATATGCCGGGTCGTTAAAAGAAAAACTGTATGTATCCCACTCGATGCTCGCAAGCGAACGCGAGCCGCTCGCATTCGTTTGCGAGCTCGTCGAAAATTTATACACGTCCGGGTTCGTTCCGATCAGTTTTGATCCGGCAATGGAAAAATCGGCATTCCCGATGGCTGAACATAGGGCATTCGACGAGATGATATTAATCGCGCTTACCCTGTCTATTAAAAAGCTCACGTTCGTAACCGTCTGCTCCGCCACCGTCGCGTGCGGCTTAATCGGATTCGGATTTGACGGAGCCCCAACCGAATAGGTCCGCTCCGAAGAATATCCGGATTTTGCGACGGCAATCTGATACGACTGGGTGCTCGTCGGCACTCCCACGAGCTGAAGCACTCCGCTCGCGTTTGTCGTATCGAGGAGATCGATAGACGGCGTCACGCTCGCGTTCACCACATGAACGGCCGCCGCGGGCACCCCGATTCCGCCCGCATCCAGAATGTTTATGAAAAGCGAACCGCTTTTCCCCGCCGACTCAAGATTTTTCGGCGCGATCGTGGTGGTGAACGAGAGCGGAATAAAATGGACGCACGACGGACAGCTTACAACCATGGTCACGAGCTTGTAATCAGCGGGGGCGGTGTCGCCCGGAGCGCCGCCGAGCGTTCCGTCGAAGGGGTCGTCTATATTTCTGATAGTCGTTTGGACGCTAAATGTTGCATCCCCGACAGATGACGTCTGCTGTTGAGGGATCACTCCCGCGGGGATTCCGCCAACTGTGCCCACGGAATCATAGGGAAGGTTTCTGACGATTTCCACGTGCCGGTTGAGCACGGTCGTCGCGGCGCCCCGAAGATCGATGCTATTTGCCGAATCCAGAATTGAAAAATATACGGCGAAAATGCCGCCGAAGAGCAAGACGACGATTCCGATGCTCAAGATAAGATCAATGAAGCTGGCCCCTTGTTTACCGATGCGGCGATCCATGATGCCTTTCTATTTTTTATCACCAGAATATCCGCCCGCAAGCGACGGGCTGTTTCATTTGATGTTTTGAGAAATGGAATAAATCGGGGTGATGATGGAGAGCGCGACAAATCCAACGAGAAATCCCATGATCAAAAGCATCACCGGCTCAATGACACTTGTGAGCGCATGAAGACGCATATCCACTTCTTCGGTGTAATATTCGGAAAGGTATTCGAGATTTTCTTCAAGGTTTCCGGTGTTCTCCCCGAGCCGAACCATGCCTGAGACGAGCGGAGGGAAAAACGGTTTCTTTTGCGTAAGGTACGTGGCAAGCTGGCCGCCCCGCTGAATTTCGTCGCGCGCGGCGAGCAATGCTCGTTTATAAAAAAGATTGTCAAACGTACTGCTCGTGATCGCGGCCGCCTCTAAAATTTTAACGCCGCTTTTGAGAAGCAAGCCCAAGATGCGGGTGAAGTTCGCCATGTTGATGCTTATCGAAAGATTCAAAAGCACCGGCACCGCCAAGATTGTCCGATGCGCAACATATCGGACGGGCATCACTTTTTTGATCAACATCCGCGTCCCAACAATCAATATCGCGATGCCGATGATCAGATGGATAAAATACGTCTGCAAAAACTGCAACGCGTTGATCATAATTTGCGTGGTAGGCGGCAGTTTCGCTCCCAAGTTCGAGAAGATCGGCAGGAGCTTCGGGAAAACGACGAACGTCAGAAATCCGCTCACACCAAGCGTCGCAATAAGAATCACGATTGGATAAATCATCGCGGAGCGGACTTTATTGCTCAACTCTTTGCTCTTTTGAAGTTCTTCCGCGAGAAACAGCAGATTTGCCGCGAGCGTCCCGCTCGATTCTCCCACGCGGATGATGCTGATAAAAAAATTTCCAAAGAGGTATTCAAACCGATCCAAGCTGTCCGCCAAAAATCGCCCGTTGTTCACGTCTATGAGCAACTGATCAATCACGTGCCGCAAAACGCGGGACGGGGTTTGCTCTTTAATGATGCCGAGCCCCTCAAAAATCGGGAGTCCGGCTTTCACCACGAGCGCGAGATGGCGGGCGAAATTTATTTTATCTTGAGTCGAAAGCCGGCTCGTGAGGCGAAACAAAAGCGAGGAATTACTATTACTCATGTATGATGCGGAGTATTTCTTCAATGGTGGTGAGCCCCTGCGAAGCCTTTTGAAGAGCGTCTTCCATCATCGTTGTCATGCCGTTTTTAACCGCCGCTTCTTTAATCTGTTTTGCGTTCGCGCGGTTCATCACGAGCTGGCGTATCTCATCGCTGATCTCGAGCACCTCCCGAACGCCAATCCGACCTTGATACCCGCTTGAATTGCACGCCTCGCACCCCGTGCCCATGAAAAACGCGTTTCCAAACCGCCCGACTTCCGGCATGATTTCCATAAGACTTTTATATTCCACGTTAGTAAACGCGCGCGGCGCTTTGCACTGGTTGCAAATCATGCGGAGCAGGCGCTGGCCCATCGCGATGTTGATGGTCGAGGCGACCAAAAACGGCGGCACACCCATGTCGAGGAGCCGCGGGAACGTGGTTGCCGAGTCGTTGGTGTGGAGCGTTGAGAGCACCAGGTGCCCGGTGAGCGCGGCGTTCACGGCAATGCCCGCCGTTTCTTCGTCGCGGATCTCGCCGACCATGACGATGTTCGGGTCTTGCCGCAAAATATAACGGAGGCCCGCCGCGAAGGTTAAACCCACGTCGCTGTTTGTTTGAATCTGCGTCGCCCCGTTCAGGGAATATTCAATCGGATCCTCGATGGTGATGATTGAGGTGTCGGGATTGTTGAGGCGCATCAAAATCGTATAGAGTGTCGTGGTTTTTCCGGAACCAGTGGGGCCATTTGCCAGAATCATGCCGTACGGCTTCTTGATCGCCTTTTCGACTTTCACCAAGTCTTTTGGCTCAAAACCGAGCGCCTCGAGATTAAACTCTTTTGTCGGAGCAAGCACCCGAAGGACGGCGTTTTCCCCGTAGTACGTCGGCATGATAGACACCCGCACGTTCACGTCGCCGAAACCCTCTATGGCAACCTTAAACCTCCCGTCTTGCGGGGCAAGATGCTCGTCTATCCGAAGGCCCGAGTGAACTTTAATGCGGCTGATGATCTCGTGGTGGATCATCCTGCCGATGCCCCCGGCGTGTTCAAAAATGTCGCGCAGAATTCCGTCAATCCGAAAACGGATGCGCACACGCTCCTCATCCGGCTGGATGTGGATGTCGGAAGAGTGTCCAACGAAGGCATACTCAACCAGCAAATCCACCAGTTCGACCAAAGAAATTTTGGCAACCGGCTGGATCAGAATTTTTTCTATCGCCCGTTTTATAAACGCGGTGTCTCGCATTGAGGTACGTTTTTATTGTAGCACATCCTCAATTTTTTACGCCGCTGTTCCCGGGGCGGGCGGAGTTGGCGGCCGCGGGATCCCTTCGAGAATCTCCCGCACCCGCGCTTCAAGAAGATTGAGATCCTGATCTTTGTCCAAAAAATCCTGAAAGCCCAGCTCGGCGCTCACATCCTTCCTGCTTCCGCTCATGCCGGGCCACGGGTCTTTTTGGTTCGTCAGAAACGCGATCTTTACGTCTTTTGTCGCGGGGTTGTCCTGTATCGCAAGCGCCGCTTCAATGCCGGTTTGCCCGGGAGGCATGCGGATATCGAGAAGAATGAGGTCGGGAAGCAGTTCGGCAGATTTTGCAATCGCCTCTTTCGCGTTTTTTGCAAGCACGCAATCAAAGCCGGCCGCTTTGAGCTTCGTGGAAATAATCTCCCGAAAATTTGCCTCATCGTCCGTTATAAGAATAAGTGGTTTTTCTCTCATGTGAGTTGATGTAATAGTAACATATAATTCCGAGCCTAGAGAGCGCTGTTCCCCTCTCGTCATTCCCGCACCTGCCCGTCCGACGTGTCCGCCAAAACTTTAGTGACGGCGGAAGCCGGGCGAAGGCG
>CAYJRG010000032.1:6746-7293 GCA_964372585.1 uncultured Candidatus Saccharibacteria bacterium | reverse complement strand
AGAGGATTTTTGGAGCGGCCGCTCACCGGATGGGGATGGGATAATTTCAACGTGGTGTATAACAAGCATTACGATCCGCGGGTGCTCGAAGCGAACTATCAGGAGACGCGTTTTGACAAGCCCCACAACTTTGTTTTAGAGGATTTGGTTTCCGGTGGCTTGCCCCTCTTTCTCGCCCGAATCGCATTTTTTGTTTTCTTTATTTTTGAAGCGCTGAAGACGAAGAGCCTGTTCGGGCGTTTTGCCGTTGCGGCGCTTGTGGGGTTTGTGATCCGGGATGTTTTTATATTTGATACGCTTGGGCCCGTACTCATGTTTTATACATTTGCCGGTTTTGTTGATGGCGCATACAAAGAGAAATCGCGCACGGAAACGGGACATTCCACCCGCGATACTCTCGCCGCGGAAAAGGGACGCTATTCTCCATATCTTTTGCTACCAATAGCGGTCGGGGCGGTGGTTGCTTACATGCTCAATATTCCCAGCATACGGGCTTCTTATTATGAATTTCTTGGTTTTAAGAAGTTTCAAAAGAATCCGACACAAG
>CAYJRG010000032.1:0-6736 GCA_964372585.1 uncultured Candidatus Saccharibacteria bacterium | reverse complement strand
GACACAAGCAATTGCGTATTTCGACTCCGCACTCGCCGAGTCAAGTCCATATCGATGGAATTTTGCGCGGGATTTCGCAGCCGCGGTTTCCGAAGCATACTTTTATAACCCCGGCGTGGTCCCAAAGGATGATGTTGCGCGGGCGGTGCATGAGATGGAGATTGTTGCAAAGGATCATCCGCAGGACGCGTACAACCACTACGCGCTCGTTGATATGTACAACCAAATTTCGGACATTGACGAGGCAACCTATCTTGCCGCCGCCGATCGAGAGGCGAAGATCGCGCTTGAGCTTAGCCCGAACAGGCAGGAGGTGTATTTCTCGATAGCAAAAACAGAATCGATCCGCGGCGATTATGCAGGCGCGATAGAGGTTCTCGAGAAGGCTCTGGCGCTTGATCCAAAAGTTCCCGACGCGCATTTTTATTACGGGCTCCTCGCGTTCGCGAATAAGGACCCCGTGAAAGGGTATGACGAGATTAAATCCTCAATCAAGCTCGGGCGGAGTTGGAAGAACTTCTACGAGCCGCGGACGGTCGCGGGTTTCTTTGCCGACGCGGGGCATCTTGATGAGGCCATAGGTCTCTATACAACAGCGCTCGGTATGCGCCCAGACGATCTTGAGACAAAAATAAAGCTTGGAGCGGCGCACTTTTATGCCGGCAATCGGGATCTTTCGCGGAAATACCTCGGCGAAGTCGCGGAAAAGTTTGATTTTACAAAGAGCCCCTCCTATGATTCACTTAAGCTGATTCTTGATGAACTTGGGATTCATGCGGGCCCTCGGTAGCATTTTCCCTTGTATTTGCTATACTTCAGCTACATGAAAAAAAGGTCGAGCGAGATGCACGTATGTTTATTAAACGAATATGACCAAAGACGGATTGGTGGATGCGGTGATGCAGGCCGCGGGCATTGAGACGAAGGCGGCCGCCCAGCGGATTGTCGAGGCCATTTTGGACACTATCTCAAAGACCTTGAGCCGCGGCGAAGACGTTGCCATTACTGGGTTCGGCACGTTTATGGTGGTAAAGCGCGCGGCGCGCCAAGGGAGGAATCCGGCAACCGGAGCAACGATTCAGATTGCGGCTTCCGTGAAACCGAAGTTCAAGCCCGGGAAGGGATTGAAAGACGCGGTGAAGTAGGATATTTTTGCCTCGATACCTCGCGGTTTACCGCGAGGTGATCGCATAAAAGTGAGCAAAAATATCCTGAGCGAGCGACGCGAGTCGAAGGATCCAACCGATTTTGTTTGAAATGCCAAAAACCCCGCCTCGAGGCGGGGTTTTTGGCATTTCAAAGAGGAGCGCCGCGGCTTGTCCCTATTTCGCCCCTTCTTTTTCCGTTTTCCTGACGCCCGAGGTGAGCGCGTTTATTTCAGAGACAAGCTCGGAGAGCACTTTGTAGGTTTCGGAGAGCCGGTCGAGGGAGTGTTTCATCGAAGCGATGGTTTCTTCCGCCGGAGACAGATTTTCAAGTCCGCGCCGAGCGTTTTGGTTTTCCGCGAGCGTGTCGGCAAAGAGCGCGTTCACCACCCCCCATTTTTTTTCGATCGAATCATTCTCCACGAGTTTGAGGATCGCGACGGTTGTTCCCATTTGGGCAATCCGATTTTTTGCGGCGCGGATGAGGCGCTGATTTTCCGACCACAGGAGGAAATTAGACGCCGTTTGCGCGACGGGGACATAGGCGCCCTTCCGCCACGCGAGCAGGTCTTTCGCAAAGTATTTGCTCCCGTCAACTCCGAGGTCGGTTACTTTGGAAAGCTGAAGCTTGTAGTATCGGAGCGCGTTGTCGAGGGAATTCGAAATCGCGGATCGGGCCCTTTCGCCGTCGGGGTCGCCCGCCGCGTCAATGTTTTTTTTGAGTTTTGTTGCGTCCTCAATCGCGCAGGAGAGAGCGCTCGAGAGAAGCGCTTTCCGCGCGCTAAGTTCCTGCCGCGTGTTCTCGAGATAGTCTGACGCGGAAGGATTTTTTGTTGCGGCGGTGAGCGGGCCAAACGCAGATTGGTTCAGGGCGCATTCTTTTGCGTAGGCGGGCGAGGCGATTCCGAGCGCCCCTCCGAGCACAACCACAAGACCCCACTGCGTTATTTTTTTCATCTTGTTCATTGTTTATAACAGTCTTTGATCCATTTCTGTCATTCCCGCGAAGCTTGTCCCCGACCGCGATCGGGGAGCGGGAATCCAGGCTTGTCCCCGCGAAAGCGGGGATCCATATTCCCTTTCTCTGGATCCCCGCCTCCGCGGGGATGACGCCTTATTCCGCCAGCTGTTCAAGCGCCTCTTCGACTGAAAGCGGCTCTTCGCTCGGAGCGGGCGCCGAAGGGGCGTCTGGAACTTGTACCTGCGCGGGCTGTTTCTTTATAACGCGTGTTTTAACCGGTGCCGGCGCTTGCGTCTCGCTTGCGGAAACCGTTGGGCGAGCCGTGTCCGAAATCTCATCATAGCTAAGTTTGGTGAGTTGGATTTGAATGTCCAGTGCTTGCGCTTCCGCTTTGATGCCCGAGGCATCAAGGTTTCTAAGTTGAAGCGGAGAAAAGAGTTTCCACGCGGAGAATCCTCCGAAGATCATAAGTATTAAAGCCCCCGCGAGCGCGACCGATGCCCCGAATTCGAAATTTTTTAAAATAATATCCCACACGCTTATTTGCCTACTCGTTGCATCTGGCGCGTTTACAAAAACGGCCGCCTCATGAGTGGAAGATTGCCTCGAGGTCAAAATAAAGTCCCTCGATCGCTTGATAACGTCGGCATGCGCCTCGATGCGCCGGAGTTTTTTAAGCTGTTGAAATAGGTTTTCCATTGTATGTGTGTTCTACATCCAAAATCCCGCCTGCTTCGCCTAACATCTTTTTTAATTCTTTGATCGCGCGGTGCTGGAGGAGTTTGACCGCCCCCTCGCTTTTTCCCATCGCCTCCGCCGTTTCCCTGATCGCGAGGTCTTCCACAAACCGCATCATGATCACATCCTGGTATTCCGGCTTGAGCTTCGCCACCGCCCCTCGCACGCGCTCGATTTCCATTTTTTCTCCCACCGTCCCGTGGAACGAGTATTGCAGGGCCAGGTCATCCGCGCCGGCGTTTTCAAGACTTATCAAATTTTTGCGCGCGCGGTAGTGGTCAACCACATGGTTGCGGGCAATTTTGTAGAGCCAGCTCGAGAAAGGGAATCCGATGTCTTTGTACCCCCCGATGTTCTGCCACGCTTTCAAAAATACCTGATGGGTAAGATCCTCGGCTTCCTCACGGCGGCTTACCTTGACCAATACGAACCGATAGATCATTGGCTGATAATGGTCATAGAGCGCGCCAAAAGCCGAGGAATCTCCCCCGACGGCGCTTTTTACAATTTGTACTTCGCCATCTAACATAATTAAACGTGGTATAGTGTTATTGGTTACTTGGTTATGAAAGCCATACCTCGCGGTTACCAATCCATAGTATGGTGTTGGGCCTCGGCAGTCAAAAAGGCCCCATGGTCGCCGGTGGGTTGACAGCGGCGTCACCCGTAACCCCTCACACCACATCTCGCCGATACTGCTTTTTGGGAGACCGCTTCGCCCTCGTATCTCCTTATCTGTAAACTCCTAACCTATGCCGAGGGCTGCACTTCGCTTAAGTCTCCCAAAAAGCAGTATCGGCGAGATGTTTCGGTTTAACATTCTGGGCAGTGTGAGGAGTTACCGTCACCCCGCTTGACATTGTAGCCAATATGCGCTATCCTCACGAACAATAGGAAAAATAAAGGAAAAACCAGCTTTTCATGGCGTGCGGCAATTAGTCGGTTGCCGGTGATGACTTGTTAAGTTCGGTGTTTATCCACAGTCCCAGTTGTCAGCAATAAACAAATTTATTATCATTAACACTATGAAAAACATTATATCTCGTGCGAGCGGTTTTCGGTTCGTCGGTTTCGGGTTCGCGGTTGCGGTCGCGGCGGCGGTTGTCGTCGGCGGTTTTGCGTCTTCGGTTCGGGCGGCCGGTCCGGGGGATGTCATTATCAATGAGTTTGTTTCGCGTCCGTCTGCGGGTCAAGAGTGGGTTGAGCTTCTTAACACGACCAATGATTCAATATCGTTGGACGGGTGGAAGCTGACGGAATTGACCAGTCCCTCAAATGACCCACGGGAAGTAGATCTTAAAGTGTTTACTGACTCCGACGTTATCCCCGCACACGGTTTTATAATTTTTGATGTGGTGGGTGCAAGTAGACTGAATAACCCAGGCGACTCAATTGGTCTTTTCAGCGCATCCGAAGAAATTAATCGCGTTACTTATGGAAACGTCAACAGTCCCCTCTATCCAATCAACGTAAATGTTGTGCCGGGCGAGAACCAGAGCGCCGCGTTCTACGGAGGCGTATGGACTGTCGGCACGCCGACCAAGGGAGTAAAAAACGGCAACACGGCGCCGGTTGCGAGCAACGCGTCGGTTTCTGTTGGTGAAAATTCATCCGTTCGGATTACCCTATCGGCGACCGATGCTGACTTTGATTCGCTTCGATTTATGATTGTGGATATGCCGATCCACGGCACGTTGGTTAATGAGGTTTCTGATTCCAGTAATCAGTTCACATACACCCCCAACCAAAATTTCAACGGCGCCGACTCCTTCACCTACAAGGCGAATGACGGCACGGCGGACAGCAACATCGCGACGGTTTCAATTATGGTGAACGAGTCGGTGATAGTTACTAACCATGCCCCGACAGCGGTGGATCAAACCGTTACATTGAACGAGGATGGAAGGACGTACATTGACCTCGCCGCGACCGATGTTGATAGCGACGTGTTGACGTACGTAATCATTTCCGAGCCGATGCACGGCGTTTTGAGGCACGGCATCGCACCACTTGTTCATGCCGCCGACGCCGGACTTTCGTATACTCCCGCTCGCGATTACAACGGAACGGACTCGTTTTCCTACCGCGTAAGCGACCCGGCGGGACTCATGAGTGAAACACGGACGGTTTCTTTGGTGATAGCGCCGGTCAATGACGGACCAATTTCCGGCAATCGAACAGCAAAGCTGAATGAAAACACATCGAGGAATATTATACTTCCAGCTTCCGACATTGATGGGGACGCGCTTACATACTCAATTGTCCAAGCGCCGGCGCACGGCACACTTACCCCCCTCGCTGCAAATCAGACGACATACACGTCTGACGCAAATTACCACGGGAACGACAGTTTTACGTTTAAGGTGAGCGATGGCGCGTTGGAGAGCAACACTGCCACGGTGGCAATTACTGTGGCTCAAAATTTAGTCGTGGGAGATTTCACACTTGAAGATAGAGTTTCCTCAATAGACATAAATGATCAAGTTATCTCCGTGGATGAAGACGTGTCTGCGCGCATCACTCTTGGGCCGTTGAGCGTTAATGCGGGCGCACCGCTTAATTACACCATCGGCTCTGTTCCAATAAACGGAACACTCGGACCAATTGTTGACGGCCAAGTTACCTACACGCCTGCTCCGAACTACAACGGTGCCGACAGCTTCACATTTGTTGCGGGTGACGGATTAATCGAGAGCGGGGAAGTAATGGTGGGCATCACCGTGAACTCCGTGAACGACGCGCCTGTTTCGTATTCTCAAGTTGATGATCAGACGGTGCTGGGAGAACGAGGCAGGCCGGTAATCATTTCTCTTATTGCCGACGACGTTGACGGCGACAGATTAACCTACGAAATTGTTACGCCACCTGCCCACGGAACCGCTTATATTTATGGCAACGACGCTAGCGGCAAGGCGCTCTATACGTCGGATGCTGGTTACAGCGGTGCCGACTCTTTCACCTTCAAAGCAAGCGACGGCAGAGCCGACAGCAACATCGCCACAATCTCTATTTTGATAGAACGGCAGAATACCGCGCCGGTTGTGACGGGGCGGACTGTCGGTCCCCACAGTGTGGATATCACCGGCGCAATACTCATTCCCCTTGTAGGCACCGATGCTGACAATGATTCTTTGACCTTCTCGATTATGAACGCTCCGACGCTCGGCGCCGCGACTTTGAACGGAGGCGTTGTCACCTACATTCCGAACGGGACGGCGGGCACAGATACCTTCACCTACAAAGCCAACGACGGCAGGGTGGACAGTAACACGGCAACAGTAACCATCACGCTTACTCCGGGCGCCATTACTAAACTCGGAATCACGGCCACTCCCGCAACGCTTATTGCCGGAGGGACGAGCGTCATTAAAGTCATGGGCCAAGACCAGTTCGGCAATACGGTGACAGGCGACAATGCAACCGTTGTTCACCTCTCTGCCGGAAACTTGGGGAGCATCGAAAACACTTTACTGACACTTACGGGAGGCGAGAAAACAACTACGCTTACAAAGTCTGGAGTCGGAACGGTCCGCGTGAACGCGTGGAGCGGCGCGTTTACTCCGGTTGAAGTTGTTGTTACATTCACCAGCCCAGACGTTACCACCGTGTCTGTAACCCAAATCGCGGCGGTGAGAAGTTTCGCCACAGCTGACGGCGCGTATGCAAGCGGCTGGCAGTGGGTGTTTGATGTGACGGTTCCGATGAACGAAACGCGCCTTGCGATGAAGTTCGGCGACTGGGTGAGCGGCGCGAATAGCATTGCCGCCCAGGGGAACGTCCGCTACTACTCCGGGCAGTCTTCCAACATAAAAGATCAGGCGAGCGCGATTGAGATTTCCGCTCGGAACGTCTACAACGAGACGACCATGGCGCTCGAGGGGGATTTGGATCC
>CAYJRG010000031.1:0-7463 GCA_964372585.1 uncultured Candidatus Saccharibacteria bacterium | reverse complement strand
CGAACCCGTATCTCAACCTTGGGAAGGTCGCGTTCTGCCACTGAACCATACCCGCATTTTAAAACCCGTCGCCGCCTTCGTTGTTCGTTACCAGCGGCACAAATTTGAAACCGGAGTACTCTCTGATTTTATAATCAATCGCGGAAATTTTATCAAGGACTTTGATGCTGTCTCCGACGGGGACGACGATCCGGCCGCCCGGCTTTACCTGCTCTTTCCATGGAATGGGGATGAAATTTCCCGCCGCGGCGGCGATGACTTTATCAAACGGGGCTTCCGTTTGGTAGCCCCGTGATCCGTCGCCGAGCAGAATCTTCGCGATGCCCGTGCTTACAAAATTATATTCGGAAACATTTCGCACCGCCATTTCTTTGAGTTGCGAAATCCGCTCGATTGCAACCACCATACCGGGTTTTGCCCTCTGCGGCGGCTCGGCTTTTTTCTTCCCCTTTTTTGATGCGCCGCTCCCCGCAACGGGAGAAACTTTCCGACCCACGATGTGGGCGAGCATCGCCGTTTGCCACCCCGAACCCGCGCCGATTTCTAAAATGTTCTCCCCAGGCTGGGGATCTAACAGCTCCAGCATGAAGGCAACCGTGAGCGGCTGGGATATGGTCTGCCCGAATCCGATGAGCAGGGGTTCATTCACGTACGCCCTCCGCTTCAAACTCTCGGGAACAAATTTAATTCGATCAATGCTTTTGAAGGCGTCTATAATTTTTTCCGACCTCAAATACCTGAACTTGATCAAATTTTCGACCAGATCGTAATTGGAAAACATATGGATGGAGATTATTTTTTGACGACGACCTGCGTTCCGTCCCACCGGAGTGTGGGAGAAAAAATCACCACCCCCGCCGACGCGCGCGTTTTGGCAAACCAATCACTCGCCCGCATCCCCTTCAAAAAAAGCTGTCCAGCAAGGATGTCGCGAAGCGCCTCGGATGCAAGCACCTCGCGCTCAAAATCCTCCCACCTCATATTGTATAACGTTGCCGCCGCCTTTTTGATACCCGCCTCGCCAGAACGAGCGCGAATTTTTTCGCTCACGAGATAGTCAAGCCCATCGCCCGCGTCTTTCCGCACCGCCTCCGCGATAAGCTCGTCCGCAATCAGCTTGTCGAGAGCGACAGCTCGAACCTCAAGCTCGTTTACGCCGGGCGGAGTCGAGGTGGGCGAGCCGGGAATGTATGTGGCCAAATTCCGATAGTAGGCAGAAGAGACGTTGTACGAAACGCGATGTCTCCGGACGCTTATGAGGTGGCCGTTCACAATCGCCGCGGGATAATATCCCTCGATGGCTACAAACACCGCTCCGAAAACTAGGCACGCAAGCACGCCGAGGAAAATCCTTTTTTTGTACGAGACGCCCCCTGAAATAGAGTCTGTATCCATTGTTCTTGAAAAACTAGCGCGGGGAAGATGAGGTGGTGGAAGAAGGATTCCGATTGATGAAAATCACCATCTTTTCTCCGACTTCCTTGTAGTTAAACCTTCCCTTGAGCTCTTTTTTTAAATTGTCGGGGTTCAAATAATAATTCACGTCCGCGGCAATTTTGTCTTGATCTGTTTTTGCCTGCTCGAGTTTGCTCTTGAACTCGGAAAAATTCTTTTCCGCCGTGTTCGCCTGCCTTCCGAGAGAAAAAATCCGCATTCCGAGAACAACAAGCAGGAAAATTGAAAGTACGATCCCAAAAACTTTAAGCGTATCTCCGGGCTTCATCGTCTTTAGCATACACCAGAACCCATCTCAAAAATAGCTCCGCCGCGTTCCCCGCAGGTTTTTCGCCCGACCAAGGCGCGACCCGCTTCGCCCGCGACCCGTCTCGACTCGGTCGAGCCGAGGCGGAAGCGAGGCGAGCGAGGAGACAGTATCGGGATATGGATCCGAAGGAACGCAGTCGGGCGAAAAACCTGCTGGAACCCCAAGGATACTGGCGCATTCGGGCGGGGAGCTGTGTCGCTTCCTCCTCGGTGTGCATCGAGCACACCTTCGTCGCGCCCGCCTCGCCGAAGACGTCGAGTCGAGGCGGGTCGCTTCGTGCCCCCGCCCGAATGTGCCGATATCGCGGCTCGAGATATTTTTGAGATGGGGTCTAGAGCCCTCGCAAAACAAAACCCGACATTGTGGCGGTTACACAACCAAGCACATCAGTGCCTTTCTGGATTATGGATCTGGATCATCGAATCATGAAGGAGGTTGTAATTCTGTTATACCCCTAATTCGGCCGAATTAGGGGTATAAGCTCTAGCGGGGTCAGCCGACAGTGTTCCCGAATCGAGATGGATGTTTTGCGGAAGCCATAACTCCAAAAAAACTCCGTTTGCATTGGTCATTGGAAATTTTATTAGAAATTAATAATTGGAAATTAGAACACGTCTCAAAACTCCTACTTCTTCAAAATATCCCTGAAGATTTCTGGCGACAAGCGCACACGGCCCATTTCTTCGAGCCGTTCCTTTCCGCGCTGTTGTTTTTTCCAGAGTTTCATTTTGCGCGTCCGGTCGCCGCCGGTTTTTCCAAAGTTGCCGAGGAGTTTCTTCATCGCGGGAACGGTCTCGCGTGCGATGATCCTGCCGCGGCATCGCGCCTGAATTGCTTGGGAAAACTGCTGTTTCGGCAAAAGCTCTTTTAGCCGTTCAACGGTCGAGCGCGCATCGCGCTCGATATCTTTTTTTGCCACGATGCGGGTCAGCTCGGGCATCACTTCCTCCGCGATCAAAATTTCGAGCTTTTCGGCCTCGGCCTCGGCTTCGCCGTCGAGCTCGTAGCTGAACGACGCAAAGCCCGCGGAGGCGGACTTAAGCTGATCGTCAAAGTCGCGGATGAGTTCCGCAAGCGGCATGCGGCCGGAAATTAAAAGATTTTCGCCCATGTTCGCCACCTCGCCGATCTCGAGATCGAACACGTTTTTCAAATTCACCACCTGCCCCACATATCGCTCGGGCGTGAGAATTTCGAGCCGGATCATCGGTTGCCAGATTTTTTCGGCATCGTCCGGAAAATCCTGCGGCTGCTTAACGATTATTCCCATCGTCGCGGATTCCCGCGGATCGAGACGCGGATTATTGCGGATGTTATCCGCGTTTGTCCGCGTAGTTAATCCGCGTTTGTCCGCGGCGGTGCGAAGCAACACCCTGTAGGCAATGGACGGGAAGCTCGTGATAAATTCCAAATTAAACTCTCTCGTCAATCGGCTCGTGGTTATTTCAAAATGAAGTTGTCCTAAAAAACCAACCTTGAGGCCGCGGCCCAAGGCCTCGTTCGCATCCGGTTCAAAACTCAACGCCGCGTCGTTTAACTGCAATCGCCCCATCGCCCGAAGGAGATCGTCAAACTTCGTGCCGCCGTCCGGATAAAACGAAATAAACACCACCGGCGCCGCGTCGCGATAGCCCGGCAGAGCCGAGGATGCCGACCCACGCAGGTCAAGACGCGGATTATTGCCGATAACAGTGTCGCCAATTTTAACTTGCGCGGGTTCTTTGAGGCCGGTCGCAATGTAGCCAATCTCCCCTTCGCCAAGTTTTTCCGCCGGAACAAATTCCGGAGAAAAATATCCGATCTCTTTGATTTTGAACCTCGCCCCGCTCGCCATGAGTCGGACGTCGTCTCCCGCCTTAAACCCATCTCTGCCGGAGAACACCCGCACGAACGCGATAATGCCCTTGTGGTCGTCGTAGAGCGAGTCGAAAATCAGCGCTCGAGAGGGCATCGCGGATTCTCGCGGATTATTATTTTCCGCGTTTGTCCGCGTGCTGTCTGTGATAGTCCGCGGCGCGGGCACAACGCGCACAACTTCTTCTAAAATTTCTTTTACCCCCCGCCCCGTTTTCGCGGAAAGCAAAAATATCTCTTCCTTTTTCTTCTTAAGCAGATCGGCGACGGACGAAACAATCTTGTCGAGGTGCGGCAAATTCAAATCCACCTTGTTCACCGCTCCGATGACAGTGAGGCCTGCTTTTTGCGCCGCGCGGAGATTAGACAAAGTCTGCGCCTGAATGCCCTTTGTCGCGTCAACCAGCAAAACCGCGCCCTCCACCGCGGCGAGAGCGCGCGAAACTTCATACGAGAAATCGGAATGGCCGGGAGTGTCTATCAAATTCAGAATGAATTCTGAATTTGATGACTGATGACTAACAACTAATGACTTATAACTATCATCTGTCATGAGTCTTTTGTCATCAGTCACCCGTCCGCATGGTCTATAGACCATGCGGACGGGGGTCATCTTAATCGTAATCCCCCGTTCGCGCTCCAAGGGCAAGCGATCAAGATACTGCGGCCGCATATGCCGAGCATCCACGGTATGCGTCTCCTCAAGAAACCGGTCGGCGAGCGTGGACTTTCCCGAATCGATGTGCGCGATGATAACGAAGTTACGAATGTTTTTTTGGTTTTGCATGGGAAGTTGATGAATTACACCGGCGTTTAAGACTATCACAACTACCTTCAACCCTCCACGCTCTACGCTCCACGTTCTAAATTAATGAAACCCCAAGTCCGCCGGATTGTGGTCTCCGGAAATGCGCAAAATTTCTCCGCCCCGCTTCTCGAATTTACCGCGCAGCGCCGCCACCTTGCGCGCGAGCTCGAATGTTTCTTCTTCGACTTCTTTTTTCACGCGCCACTTGCTCCAGTAATCAATCACGAGCGAACTGTCGCCGAAGACTTTTTTTACGTCTTCTTTCATCGCAATCTCGATCGCGTATTTAAGGGCCAAAAGCTCGCCATAATTATTCGTGGCTTCCTCGCCGACGATTTGTTTCCCAAAACGATTCAGTTCTTTTTTCTTTAGGACTTTGTGGAGTAGATTTTTTCCTCGCTCGTCTGTCACGCTGATCTCGACCCCCGCTCCCCTGCCCGTGCCCGCATCAAAATAAATCCCCTTTTCTAATTTCTTAGTGATTTTTATTTCATACTGCGCCCCGAGCCGAAGCCATTCTTCCGCTTCTTCTTTTGTGGGGAAACCCCTGTATCGCGCGCCGAACTCGCCGCTCACGAACCGCTCGCACTCATTCCAGCTTTCCGCGACACCCGTGAGCTTTTTTGTCGGGACAACGTAGGCGTAAAATTTTTTCTTGGTTTTAGATGAAAATAGTTTCTGTTTTATCATATAGTTGCTATATGCTATGCGCCATTCGCTATTTGCTATTCACATACGCCACAATTTCTCGAACGGCTTTAAGGGCCGCGCGGCGAGACGGAAACTCCGCCCCTCCCGCAACGGCATGCCCTCCTCCGCCGTATCGCTTCAGAAATTTTCCGATGTCAACGGCGTTTTTCGGCCGATACCACGGATTCGACCCCCATCCCAAACGAAACAGCTTGCCCTGCTTTGAAAAACTCATCGCGTACTGCAATCGAGGAAAAAGATAAAAAGGCGCGAAGCGGAGCCGGAGATATTTTCCCGAAGTTAGGTCGGTTACCGCAATTCGTCCGCGCACCTGCATCTCTTTTTTATAATACGCCAAGCTGGTCTTTATTTTCGCCCGCACTTTTTTTAGAACGCGGGCAATACGCGGAAGCGCCGCGATCCGTGCCATCGGTTTTTCGGCAAGCAGGACAACCATTTTCTTCGCCTCGTGCGTTTTGTCGGCCGTCGCCTCGATAAACCAATCGAGTTTAAGCGCGGGCTTTTTCATCTCGATCGGCTCGCGCGGCGACGCGTATTCCGCGTGATCAATCACGTCGAGCCACCGCGCGAGTTCCGCAATGTGTTTCGGCGGCTTATAACCAAAATGCTTGCGCAATTCTTCAACCACCTGCCGACAGCATGAGGGATAGGCGGGGTTCCAGCTTTTGATGCCGTTTTCAATCCCGCCGGAGAAATCCGCGCGCCGCGGGACGCGGCTTTTCCCTGCGGAAAACATCTGCGCGGCGCGCGGGAACGCGTTAAACGTCGTCGGGTGATGATCAAACCACGCCACCGCCCGCGGATGATACAAAAAATCCACAACAATCGCCGGATACCGCTTTCCCTTAAAAAGCTTGTGCCGCTCGAAAAAATCCGCGCGCCGCCACTCTGGCTTCAATTCATAATTCACCGGCACAAAATGCGCGATGTCGTCCCCGCGGCCGCGCAGAAAATCAAGCATCGCTGCCGCCGCGGCCCGCCCGTCAAAATCATTGTGAAAATAAATGTCGTAGGTCATCTTTTATCTGTGGATAAACCACCACTTGACTTCGGTAAATGTATTGCTATAGTTATATTGGTTTTACAGAACGCCCCGAGCAATCGGGGCGGTTTTTTATTATGTCCGAATGATGTTCGCCTTTATATTTTCGAGGTAAACGATATCGTTCGCCTCCAATACATAATACCTCCACTCAATAATCTCTTCGTCCTTCTCGATTAGGTGTTTTATTTTTTCCCAATCAAAAGACCAACCCAACTTTTTTTGGGTGTAAAACATATTCGCCCCGTCAATGTATACTTTTGCTTTTAGCATGGATTACACAACCTCCGCTTGATAACACTGCTCGCAATAAATGATCTCCGGCCGCTCGGGAGAATACGATGTTTCAAATTCGGCAACACAAGGTTCCGCGCTAGAGTGCCCACGGTGCTCTAAACTTATGTTTTTATATTCTTTATTTTTTGATTGGGCACCGGCGCACTGGCAATTGCGTTTATACCACCGAATGGGGTTGCGCAGACTTAAGCGTTCTTTATAGCGACAATCGTGACACATCCTCGGCAAAGGGATAACAAAGCACTGATAAAACTCCACTTCAGGCGCAATAATCCGATAGGCCCGCTTGCATTCCAAACAGCTAATAATTTCTTTGACAATAGCAGTTGTCGCTTCGCCGATGTGATCGGGGAGTTGTTCCGCGGCCAGAGTTATGTGGTATTCCCGTCTTTCAGGATCGCGCCATTCAAATCCTTTTTCCGCTGCCTTTTCCTTTGTGAGCGGGAAATAATCGACCGCAACCGTTTCGTTATAAGCAAACGGCGAAATTTCGGAAGGCGGGAATTCGCCATACGCATATGTGATCCCTCGTGTATCCGTGTAGGGCAGTGTATTCATGTGGGAAATAATTTTATTTCGGAGTTTCATGTATTCTTCTTGGCTGTACTGCCTATTCAAAATACAAAATTCTTTTTTCTGAAGCCCGACACAACCGAAAAGATTCGCCGAAGAATGACAGCTTATGCAATATTCCAGGTTTCTATTTGCGGGCCAACAAAACAAACAAAATTTTAGATTATGGCAATTCTCGCCACAGACGACAGTTTCGTACATGAGTTGCGACCCGTCTCCCCAGCTGGTTGAATCGTAGGCTTCCGAAGTATTGTTTACCTGCCGCTGGGAATATCGGACGTTTGCAGCATCATCAATTTCATACGAGTAGTAAACGTTTTTGCTGTGATAAACATAATCTCCAACTACGTTGGTATTTTGAATTCCGTGAGTGTACTTGTAAGGAAATTGTTTCCAAAAATTCCGAGTTTTTG
>CAYJRG010000030.1:0-7509 GCA_964372585.1 uncultured Candidatus Saccharibacteria bacterium | reverse complement strand
GCAGACAAAGGTCTCCGCGCTCGAGACCGTGATGACCACGCTCCACGCCGGAGGGAAGTTCGGCGGCGAGTCGTACAAAGTTTCCGGCGGTCTGCACGGAGTTGGCGTGTCTGTGGTGAACGCCCTTTCCGAATGGCTCCGCGTGGAGGTTAAGCGAAACGGGGAGCTCTACATGCAGGAGTACAAGCGCGGAGCTCCGGTCGCGAAAGTGAAAAAAATCGGGACGTCGAAAACAACGGGGACGAGAGTTATTTTTTCTCCCGACCCGCAGGTGTTTGCCAAAATCGAGTTTGACGACAAACGCGTCTTGGATCACTTCCGCCAGCAGGCGTTTCTCACCAAAGGGATACGGATCAGTTTCGTGGACAGGCGAGCAAACATTCCCGTCACATACGGGTTTTATTTCGAGGGCGGGTTGTTTTCGTTCGTGAAATATCTCTCCGCCGGAAAGAAGCCGCTCCACGAAGAAATATTCTATGTTCATAAAAATTATGAAAAGGTGGACGTGGAAGCCGCGCTCATCTATACCGACGACACCGTGGCGGAAGAATTGTGTTTCGCGAATAACATTTACAACCCTCAAGGCGGGATGCACTTGACCGGCTTCCGCTCCGCGCTCACGCGCACGATCAACAATTATGCCCGGGCGGAGAAGTATCTCAAAGAAAAAGACGAGAATCTGACGAGCGATGACACAAGAGAGGGGCTCATCAGCATCGTGTCCGTCAAACTCCACGAGCCGCAGTTTGAAGGACAGACGAAACCCAAGCTCGGCAGTCCGGAAGCGCGGACCGCCACGGAGGCGGTGATCAGCGAGGCCCTCAAGGAATTTTTTGAAAAGCACCCGCAAGAGGCGCGGCGCATCGTGGAAAAAGTGCTCCTCACCGCGAAAGCGCGGCAAGCGGCGAAAGCGGCGAAGGACACCGTTTTGCGCAAAGGCGCGCTCGACGGGTTCACGCTCCCGGGGAAACTCGCCGACTGTTCGTCGCGAAATCCCGCCGAGTCTGAACTTTTTATAGTGGAAGGCGATTCGGCCGGAGGATGTTTTTTTGGAGAGACAAAAGTAGCCCTCGCCGACGGGCGAAATCTATCGTTTATAGAACTAGTCGAAGAAAACGCTCACGGAAAGAAAAATTTTTGCTATACGGTTTTAAAGGATGGACATATTGGCGTAGCTCCAATTGTTAATCCGCGTCTCACGCGCCGCCGCGCCGATGTTATAAAGGTTGCTCTCGATGATGCCGAAATCGTCTGCACACCGGATCACAAATTCATGTTGCGCGACGGAAGTTTCAAGGAAGCTCGCCACCTTGCACAAGGCGACTCGCTTATGCCGCTGTATCGCCAACACTCGCGCATCGGGAAAAGAATCACCATCAACGGATACGAAATGGTTTTCAACAATCAAGACCACCGCTGGGTGTTCACACATCTTCTCTCAGACGCATACAATCTCGCCATCGGAGCTTATAAGGAAGGCGACGGCGCGTATCGTCATCATAAGGATTTCAATAAACTAAATAATAATCCAACCAACCTTCGCAGGGTTACGGAGGAGCAAACAAAAATTCAATGGACACCTGAATTTAGGCAAAGGCGAAGAGTTGCATACAACAAGACGTATTTAGAAAAAGCGCTAAAAACATTACACGCAGTTAGTGAAAATGGATTCATTAATTATAAAGGCTATGATCAGATCAGGAAAGAAACGAATGATAAAAGCATTATTCGATGGCAAACTATCGTGAACCGCTTCTTTAGAGGTGATGTGAAAAGATTTGAGGATGTAGTCACGCACTATAACCACAGCATAAAAAAAATCGTTCCTGTGGTTGAAAAAATAGATGTCTACGACCTAGAAGTCCCCGAAACTCATAATTTTGCGCTCGCGAGCGGCATCTTCGTGCACAATAGCGCCAAGCAAGGACGCGACCGGCACACGCAGGCGATCCTGCCGCTCAAGGGGAAAATTTTGAACGTTGAAAAGTCGCGGATAGACAAAATGCTCGCGAACCAAGAGATCAGGTCGCTCGTGGTCGCCGTGGGAACCGCCATCGCGGACGAGTTTGATCTTACAAAACTCCGGTACCATAAAATTGTCTTGATGAGCGATGCGGACGTGGACGGCGCGCACATCAGAACGCTCCTCCTCACGCTCCTGTACCGCTACTTCAAGCCGATCATTGAGGGCGGATTTTTGTACATCGCGCAACCCCCGCTCTACAGAATCCAGTCGGGAAAAGAAATTCGCTATGTTTACTCGGACGCGGAAAAAGAAAAGGCGGTTGCGGAACTCGTAAAACTCAAGGCGAAGCGCAAGGGCGCCGTGGAAAAAGAAACGGCTGAGGCGGGACAAGAAGAGGCGGCGGAGGGCGAGGAGGCAACGGGAGAGGAAGGATCAGTGTCGAAAAAAACCGGCGTAAATATCCAGCGCTACAAGGGCTTGGGAGAAATGAGTCCCGGGCAGTTGTGGGAGACCACCATGAACCCCGAAAACAGAACCTTGAGGCAAGTGACTATTGAAAACGCGCTCGAAGCCGACAAACTGTTTGAGATTTTAATGGGAGACGAAGTTGAACCGAGAAAAAAATTCATCCAGGCGCACGCGTCGGCGGTGCGGAATTTGGACGTTTAGAAATCCGTCTCGAAGTAGTTCTATCCCCCCACCCCGACCGCGGTCGGGGTGGGGGGAAGATTATCCAGCCGGATTTGCCATGCGGCGCGGTTTTTGGTATACACTAAAGGTATAATGCGTATGATCGAGAAAATAAAGAATTTCGCGAGCGAACTCAAAACCGAGCTCCGGCATGTGAACTGGCCCACGAGGCGGGAAGTGATCCGGCTGACGGCTGTTGTGATCGGGCTTTCGCTCGGCCTCGCGGTGTTTTTGGGCGGATTCGACTACCTATTCTCGGACCTCTTGAAATTCATCGTCGTAAAATAATTCTTTGAACCGGGCCATGAGAGAAGAAGCACAGGTACAACACGAGAGCGCGAAAACCAATACGCGGCAGTGGTATGCCATCCAGACCTATTCCGGCTACGAAGAGGCGGTGGCGCGCTACCTGAAACAGCGAGTTGATTCGCTCGCGATGAACGACAAAATTTTTGACATCGTTGTTCCGAAAGAAAAAAAGATAAAAGTGAAAAGCGGCCGCCGGCAGACCATCGAGGAAAAAATTTATCCGGGCTACGTGCTTGTCGACATGGTGCTCACCGAAGACTCGTGGTATGTGGTCCGAAACACGCCGCGCGTAACGGGCTTTGTGGGCGCGAATAACACCACCCCCACGCCGCTCTCAAAATCCGAAGTGGACGCGCTCCTCGCGCGCGCCGGGCGTGACGAAAATAAATTCGCGGTTGACTTTGTGGTGGGCGATCTGGTAAAAATCATAGACGGTCCGTTCAAGGACTACGATGGGAAGATATCAGAAATTGACGAGGAGAAAATGAAAATCAAGGTCCTCGTTCCGATCTTCGGCCGCGACACCGCCGTCGAGTTGGATTCATTGCAGGTCAAGAAGATTTAGATCAAATATGAAAAATCAAAGATCAAAAATGAATGTAAAATTATTTTTAATTTTTGATATTTAATTTTATTTTACTCCCATGCCCAACCAGTGCTTTTTCTGTTCGCAAAACATTCAGTACGTCGACTATAAAGAAACCGACATGTTGCGCCGGTTCGTTTCGAGCCAGATGAAAATCATAGACCCCAAGCACACGGGCGTCTGCGCGAAGCACCAGCGAAAGCTCGCTCAAGCGATCAAGCGAGCCCGTTTTATGGGGCTCTTGGCCTTCGTGAGGGCGTAAAAGAAAAGAGATAAGTTAATGGAAGCCCTGAATCAAGACATCTTCCGCTTCCTCTTTGAATCCACAAGGGGCAACCCATTTTTTGCGGTTGCCATCGTTTTTTTTGCGAAATATCTTCCCTATCTTCTTGTTGCGGGCTTTCTTGTTCTCATCCTTTCAAAAAAGGACTGGCGCCCGCGCCTGTTCCTTGCGGGGGAGGGAGCGCTCGCGCTGATCATCTCGCGCGGAATCATAACGGAGGCGATCAGATTTTTTTATCACCACGCGCGGCCGTTTGAGGCACTGAGCCTCGCCCCCCTTGTCTCCGCAATGGGAAATTCTTTCCCGTCCGGCCACGCGGCGCTTTTTTTCGCGCTCGGAATGGTGGTTGCCTACGAAAACCGCCTGTGGGGATGGTGGTACTTTGGACTCTCCGCGCTTGTCGTGATCGCACGGGTGTTTGCCGGAGTCCACTGGCCGCTTGATGTTCTTGCCGGCGCCATCGTGGGAATCGCAACCGGCGCGGCAGTGCACAAACTGATTGAGCCGCATCTTAAATCTTTGAAAGTGGAGGGTTGAGAGTAGAAAAAAGTTCTAAAGTGAAATACCGTAAGTTCGCCCGAGGCGCTCGATAAAGCCCTCGCGCTCCAAACTCAAAACGCGTTTCCGAATCGCGGCGCGCGGAAGTTTGCTTACCGTTCGGATTTTTTCGATTGATCGCGCGCCGCCGAGAACTGCTTTGAGAATTTTTGACCTCTCCTCGCGGGTTGAGCCGCGAAACGGAGATTGCTTTGCGTAGTGGGCGCTTCTGCGGTTCGGGTTCGGGCGGGTTTTTTTGAGCATCGCGCCGTAGTCCATGAGCGCCCAGTACCATTCTCTTGGATTTTTTTGGTCGAGCGTTTTTTGAATAAACGGAAAAATTTCTTCGTCGCCCACCTTCTTTTTCCGCCGGAAGAAAAAATATAAAAACACCGCACGGATATTCGTTTCAATAAACACGGAGGGCAAGTTGAAGGCAAAGGCATGTATTGCCCCCGCGGTTCCTTGACCCACGCCCGGGAACTTCATCAGTTCATCTGTCTCGCTCGGCAACCTCCCGCCAAATTTTTGCACTACCTCGGATGCGGCGGCTTTGAGATGAAGCGCCCTCCGATTGTAGCCGAGTCCCTGCCACGCCTGAAGCACGTCTCGGAGCGGGGCGCGGGAAAGAGCGCGGAAAGTGGGAAATGCGCGCACAAACTCGCGGTATTTGTTTACAACCCGGTCCGCCTGCGTCTGCTGGAGCATTATTTCAGAAACCAAAATCTTGTACGGGTCGCTCGTTTTTCTCCACGGGAACATTCGCCCATGCTGACGATAATAATTCCACATTGTCCGCTTGAATTTATTTTTGGTCATAGTCCCGTAGTCCAATAGTACCCCTTTTTATCCAAATAATTACAATCAAATCTTTATCCACAGGAACAGTTGACAACAAAAAGGCGCGGTAATAGTATGTCGGTAATGCCTCAACGCAGAGTCAAGGACTCTGAATGGTTGGACATCCGACCCTTAGGTGAGCTCTTGCCCACCCGGTCCCCCGGATGAGGGACCAAACAAACAACGTGACCGCTTTCGTAGCCGCAGTGCGGGGCTTCAACGAAAGCGGTCATTTTATTTTTGCCAGTCTCGCTGTTTACGGCGCAGTAAGTCGTTTGTTAAACTTATTTCGTCCAAAGGTCGCACACATTTCCGTTAAAAACAATGAGCGTATTTAAAATGCGGTGCAGTTGCGGTGACACGATGACGATTGACGCGCGCGACCGAAACGAAGCGGTGCAAAAAATGCGGATAAATGTGCATACAAATTTTTTAATTTTCAAATTCTCGTGATTTTTTGAAAAACACAAAAGAAATCAAAATTGCAATAATAAAAATCGAAACTAATGACTGAAGTATGTATGATTTAAGAAGTGATGACTTATAAGGTAGTGATGTCCTTACCACGCTTTCCTGATAATCCTTTGCCATTTCCTTTTGTATCATATTTGAGCTTACAAATGGCCACATGAGTGAGTACCTGATTGATTCGCTTGGATCACGTGCGTAAACGTTACTCCCGTCGTTATCTACATATGAAGTTTCACCTAGACCAATTTTTAGAAATTGTTTTGGGGTATTGCTTGCGGGAATCCATGCAAAATAAAGAAAAACTATTAGGATTAAAAATATTAGTACCTTTGAATATTTTTCGGCAATTATCTTTCTATTTATGAACACAAGCGCAAATATGAGACTGTAAGATATCTGAATAAACAATCCGAGAAAAAGGGGAACTTCAGTGCCCCAGGGCATCTGGAAAAATATATCATTGCCGCTAATAAAAAACTTGTAGCCAATTGTGAGAAGATTGATAATTGAGATTGGTAGAGAAGTACAAAAACTAGGAGTCTGACCCCAAAGAATAAAATCGCAGGTAGCAAAATTAATGAGCCCCCATATTAAAGAAATGAAGAAAAATATAAAAAAGACTTTCAATACCGTTTTCTTACCATTCTTCATGTTCTTGTTGTTATTTATTCATAACTTTTAATCACTCTGTCTACTGCTTGTTTTACTTGCTCACTATGAAATGTCACTGGGTCAATAAATAACGAACAATTTTCCTAGAGTCGGTATCTCTTAATCGTGATAACCAATCTTCGACCAATACTGCATTAGTGTCATCTGCCTGTATTGCCCAGTCAACTAGAACCTTGGTACTGGCTGGTCTACTAATATTTGCCAGTGTCTTTCCTGACGCGAATAATCTCATATCTTCTGGTGATCCATGCATTCCTTGAGCCAATAACGCAACGCTTGCTTCAGAACGTACACTTGAAAGTGGTATGAGGGCAAATTGTGATTTCATATCTGCATTTGATTTGAACTGTGATCTAGTCTGTCCGCCTCGTACAACCTCATCCAATAAAATTTTAACTCCTCCTGATGTACCTAATTTAGCGATTGCTCCACCAAAGAAAGGGATTAGGGTAGAATTTTGATCTTTAGGATTTGCAGATATTGCGCTATTACTCCAACGAGTTTCTAAAACACGTGAAATAGATTCAGCGCTTTGGCCATAAACCTTACCCATAATAGAGTTCAGTTGTAAAAGTATTTCTCGTTGAAGCTCTTTGTCTAGTGTTTGGTCAAACCATGCAAGCAATACTCCAACAACAGGTGCCCCGCCACCTTGCCCAAACCATTTTACAAGGCGTGTTTTCCCGTTGTCATTTAATGTTCCGTTATTAAAAACATTAGTGGCGAAAGTGTATATTTCTTTAGCTTCAGTGCTGTCTGGATTATTTTTAATTTTGTTTGCTAGCGCTATTTCTACAAAATCTAATTGTGTATAATTTGTCTTATTGATTTGTTGCTTCCATGCAGATATGAGCTCTGAAGCTGGTCGCTTATTCGCATCATCAAGAAATGCTTGCTTTTCTACTGATGTAGTTAGAGGTTTGTCAAAATTAATTGCTGGAAGTGTCTGAGTGACGGGTTTGGTTACTACTTTTTGATTACTAGAAGTATTCTCTTGTGTATTAGTCGTCTGAATTTGAGTATTTACCTGTTGAATATCATTTGATTGCTGTGTGTTTGTATCAACATCTTTAGGTGTCTCAACCTTTTTAGTTTCATAAATGTTAACAGACGATAGGTTGTATAGACTTATTAAACTTCTTTTTCAAGAAATCC
>CAYJRG010000029.1:0-7522 GCA_964372585.1 uncultured Candidatus Saccharibacteria bacterium | reverse complement strand
CGTATTCAAGCGAGACACTACCTGTAATCGTTTTGGAATAGAAGTCTATTGGCCACCCATGCGTTGCTCTGCTCACAAGACAAGGTTCTGTAGTCGATGAAGTGAACTTAGTGACTCTAATCTTATTGGAATCAAGTTGCGTTACTTCTGCGGCATAGGCATGATTCAGAGAACCTTCAGTGACTCTGCCCGTTATGTCGCGGGAGAAGTAGTTATCTGACCAATCTGCGCTATCGCCATAAGTGGCTACGCCTGAATGATCATGACCTACGAACGGATCCAAGAATGTGAGGTGAACCGTAGTGCTCGAAGATATTGCTTTTATTCTTTCGGAAACAGCTTGAATTAGTCCTGCTCCCGCGCTGTGGCCGATTAAGTGGACATGTGTCCACCCTTGAGCGGCAATACAATTACCCAAAGACATACCTTCCTGCTTAGCATTATTGAGTGCATCGTCAGAATATCGTGTCCAGGACTTTTGTACCCACTTGTAGGTGCTAACCTGCCAGTTATTGAGATTACCATTTATTAAGTGCTGGCTGATAGCATTGGCCATTTGATCTACCCAAACTTGATCAGGAGGAGATATGGGATTTAATAACCTAGCTGTCCACCCATGCGTCACCACAATGAGACTGTCTTTGCCTGGCTGTCGTGCCGGGCAATCGGAGTACGTCGGTTGTACTGTCGGCGCTACGATTGCCTGTCTCCATTGAGGAGTGGTCGGGGCGAGGACGATGCGGAAGCCAAAATCACTCACAAAGTTGACTGGGCCGCCGTCGCCGCGATGCGCTGAACGACAGGCCGCGATGTCATTCCTACTCCCCCCGCGAACCACGCGGTCCGAACCCGTAACAGCACCCCGCGGATCAGTCACGCTCCCGCCCGGCAAACTCGATGACCACCGATCTAAACACCACTCCCACACGTTGCCGTGCATGTCATACAATCCCCACGGATTGGGCGCCTTCTGTCCCACAGGATGCGTTGTAAAGCCGCTGTTTGCACCGTACCACGCGTACTCCGCCAGTTGGGTGTAGTTAGGATCGTTCCCAAAGCTGAACCGCGTCATCGTCCCCGCCCGGCACGCATACTCCCATTCGGCCTCCGTCAGAAGGCGATATACCCAGCCAACGGGTAAATGCCCGGCATTTTGTTCAAGCAAGGTCAACGCCATGCAATACGACACCGCATTGTTCCAACTTAACCGCTCCACGGGCAAGCTCACGCCTCGGAAATGGCTCGGATTATTACCGATCACCGAGATATATTCGCCTTGGGTCACTTCATATTTGCCGATGTAGAAACCTTGCGTGAGGGTTACTCGTGTCTGCGGACCTTCATTGGGGAATCGCGCAGGTTCAGTATTTGGACTGCCCATCGTAAACGTTCCCGGCTGAATCCAAACCATATTTGGGACTGGAGTTTGGGCGGAGGATTCCACTTCCGTGAGAAATGCGGCTACACAGGCCGCGATTGAGATAATCAGTTTCGTGTTCATAACTTTCATAATCGTATTCAGTTTTCAAGGTACCTTCCTTGTTTGTGTTGAGAGTTTCTGCCAACTCGATTGAGTCGGTTCTCTCATGCGCACGATACAACAATAATCGCCGCATTTCAAGGCCACCCATTACCTGCTCCAATTAACAATTACATCGTCAACGCGCGGACTCGCAGTCTGGCCAAGATTCGACACGAGGGTTACCCGATAGCGAAAATATCTGAAATTGTTGTGAAACGTGAATCCAAGAGGCATAGAAACGTCTGGAGCGGCCACGTAATACGTATTAGAAGTTCCGTCCGAGCCCACATACGTCCACGGACCCGACGGCGAATTGCTTCCGGCGAATTGAAATTGCGCGCTCGCGCCGGCGGGCAAGATTCCGTGCCACAAAACCGAATTGAGTTGGACGCCCCCCGAAACTCCCGTGTCGTAGGTAGACGAATCAAGAAAACCAGTCGCCGCCGCGGTGGTCCAGCTCGTAACCACCCTATATGAAGACGCGCCGCATCCCCCATAATTACCGCAGTTGAAACTGATCCAGCCAATCACGTCATTCCACGCGTAGCCGGTGAACGATCCGTCCCCCGGATTGATTAAAACTTCGTAGCTCGACTGGCCACAGCCGTTGTTGTTGTGGCAGTCGAAACTGATCCACCCATACGCGGCGTTCCACGCCCAGCCCGACAGATTGCCCGAGCCGTCGTTGGTTACTTTGTAGTTGCTCGATCCGCACACGTTGCCGCTCCGCGTCGTCGCACAATCAAGAGAGATGTCCCACGCGGACGAACTGGCATAGCCGGTAAGTTGCTGAGAGTTCACCGTTATCGTGTTGGTGGTGTAAAAATCTATCCAGCCAACCAGATCATTCCACGCCCAATGATCGGCGCTCGCCGCGCTGATGTTCGTGGAAGCGTAAGCGCGATGCCCTCCCCAAAAAACGCACACGGCAAAAAGGCTTATGCCAAGAAGTTTGTATTTTTGCGCGGTGAGAATTTTCATAAGTTAAGCAGTATCGAGCCGGTCGTGCTCGAGTAGGACACGTTGCCGCTCGAGGCAGAAAATTTATTATTCACGGCAGTCACCGGCCCCTCCTGCCCGGGTCCGCCGGACCAATCAGTTTGGACAAAAACGCTGTTCCTGTGTCGCGTGAGATAAACTGAAAGCGAGTAGATTGAGCTTTGCGGCCAGCTGTACTCAACCGTGATTTTCTTTGTGGACGGATCTTCGAAACATACTGGCAGCTCTCCTCCAGCAGGATAAAGACAGCCGGGAATTCCGCCTTTAGGGCCAGCTCCGACAATTGCGTCAAACTTTCGGACAACATCGTCAACATAAAAATATCGCGTGTACGTGGTTGTGGAGACAACGACAGCTTGGTCTCCGGACGACACCACGACAGGAGACCCGGTGGCATTCACATAGTAATGATTCGCGGAAGTTGTCGCCAAACTCGAGATGTTGTGCCAGTCCCCCTCCGCCCACACGCGGACATTTTCAAGCAATTCCTTTCCAAGCGCGCCGCCTATCTGAGCCCGCGTCGTCTGCGTGCTCGTCCGGAGCGCGGGCACGATGAGCGCCGAGGCGGCACCGATCATGACAACTCCGATAGCGGCCGCAATAAGCACTTCAATCAAAGACTGCGCGCGCCTCTCCCGCAACGTATGGTTCATGATGTATGTATGAAAAATGGTTTATAAACCGCTTCCATTATTCGTAATTCCGTATTCCATATTCTAAACTAAAAACTCACGAGGCCGCTCGAGCTTACCGTGATGGTGGATGTCGCGATTATAGAACCTCCGGCCGACAGGTTCAGCGTGATCGAAACGGCGGCGGACGGAGCGCCGGAGATCGGCGCGAACGTTACTTCGAGGGAAGAACCTTCGGCTATGCTCGATGTCGAATAATTCACCGCGGCGGGAAGGGTGTAGCGGCCCTCTGTCGTCGAGGAGGAATACGTTCCGCGAAACAAGGCATAGAAAGGAGGGGCGGCGGCGCTGTTTTCGAGATAAACCCCCCACGCGGCCGAGGACTCCTGCGCCGCCGAACGACTTTGAGCAGTTCGCAGGAGGGCTGAAATTTGTTTTGCCGCGCTATCCAGATTCGTTCTGTTTCGATATCCCACCAGATTAAACGCGAGCGTCCCCGCGAGGACAAGAGTAAAAGCAACAACAATAAGAATCTCTATCATACTAAATCCCGACCGGCGCCGCGCGTTTTCCCCAAGCTGCGAATAATCCATATTCATAATTCATTATTCATTACACACAAATCTTCGTTAAAACTGCGACGTCAGCTGGTACACCGGAATGATGATGGAAAGCGAAATGGCGGCGACCAGAGATCCCATGAGAAGCAGAAGAGTCGGCTCGAGCAAAGAAACGAGCGTTTTGACGTTCGAATCAACGCTCGACGCGTAAAAACCGGCGAGCGTTCCAAGCACATCCTCCAAATGCCCCGCCTTTTCAGAAATGACCACCAGATTCGTAAACACTCCGGGGAATACCCGCTCGCGCTTGAACGCCTCCCCCACTGTAAGCCCGCGCGCCAACCCTTCGTCGGCAACTCGAATAAGACTGTATCTGAACCGAATAAAACCAACCGTGTCTGCGGCGATTTTAATAGACTCAATGATAGGAAGCCCGGCCTTGAGCAGGGAGCTCATGGTCGAAGAAATGCGCTGGATGGCAAGGTCGCGGTAAATGCCCCTCACAAACGGCGTCTTTTGCAAAACAAAATCAACCATCTTTTTTCCAATCGGAGTTCCATAGTAGATATAGAGGGCCAAAACCGCGATGCCCAAAACAGAACCGGCCAACGCGACGAGATGGTCGTTGATAAAAAGCCCTACGCCAAAGACGAACTTGGAAAACCCGGGCGGATTGATGCCGCTGTCTATGAAAACTTTCGCGATCCGGGGCAAGGCAAACGTAACCAAAAAGACAACGATGCCCGTGGAGGAGACAAGAAGAATGATCGGATACACCATCGCCGAACGTATGTGGCTGCGGAGTTCCCCCTCGCGGACGAGCGAACTCGACAGGTCTTCGAAGGTTTGCTGAAGATTTCCCGAAACTTCAGCGGCTTTCACCAAACTTACGAATGTAGGGGAAAAGATCTTCTTCCGAGCCTCAAACGCCTTATAGAACGGCTGGCCGCGATCAAGATTTTCCCTAATCTCAAGAAAGAAATTTTTGAGCGCGGGTTTTTCGAAATCCCCGATCAATATATTGATCGCGGAGAGAAGGTCGGTGCCCACCCGAAGCATCAGCGAGAGATACTTGCACAAAAACACCTTGTCGCTGAGCGTTATCCTGCCTAAAAAAAACCTAAAAGCCGTTTTCGCTTCGCGGAGCGGTTTTACCGAAATGGGGCGAAGTTCCTTGCCCGATAAAAACCGCAAGGCCTGATTCAAATCGTCCGCGTCAATATCCGACTCAACGATGTTTCCGGATTTATCGGAGGCAAGATAGTGGTAAAGCATACTCTCTATTCCTGAATTACCCGCAAAAGCTCTTCGACTGTTGTAAGAGCAAGCTCGACCTTACGAAGCCCGTCTTCAAACATGGTTTTCATGCCCGCGCGCCGAGCTTCAGCGCGGATATCTGCAAAATCGAAACTTGGTTTGGATATGAGCCCCCTCATTGTATCAGTAACCTCGAGAATCTCAAAAATCCCCAGTCTGCCCCGATAGCCGGTCATGGCGCATGATAAACAACCCGCCCCTCGATACACGACCCTGAGTTGTTTTGGCGGCTCTTCCACGCCGAGTATGTTGAGCTGATCCGAAATGACTTTCTGCACTTCCGGTCCGGCATCGTATGAAGACACGCACGATTGGCACACCCGGCGGATGAGGCGCTGGGCAATCACGAGATTCAACACCGATGATACGAGAAAGGGAGGAACCCCGAGATCGAAAAGGCGGGGAATCGCCGTGGGGGCGTCGCTCGTGTGAAGCGAGGACATGAGCAAGTGGCCGGTCAAGGCCGCCTGAACCGCGATGTTCGCGGTTTCCGAATCCCTGATTTCCCCCACCATGATCACATTCGGATCCTGCCGCAGAAGCGCCCGGAGGCCGGAGGCGAAGGTAATGCCCGCCTGCGGGTTAATTTGCGTTTGATTTACGTAACGCATGTTGTATTCGATCGGATCTTCAACCGTCACGATATTAAGCTGGGGCCTGTTTAACATATTCATCATGGAATAGAGCGACGTGGTTTTTCCGGACCCGGTCGGGCCACAGGAAAGAATCATGCCGTAGGTCCGCTTCAAATTTTGGGTGATGACACGGGCATCAGGCTTATCAAAGCCAAGCTCTTCGAGCGACGGAGGTTTCTGCGAGGACTCAAGAAGCCTCATTTCAACCTTTTCGCCGTAAAACGTCGGCATCACGGACACGCGGACATCGATCGCCTGATTCACGATTTGGTACCGGAAACGGCCGTCTTGCGGCTTGACGTGTTCGTCAATCTTCAGACCCGACAAAATTTTGAGCCGCGCGACGATCGCGGGATGCACGGCTTTTGTAATGCTCATGATCTCATAGAGAATTCCGTCAATGCGGTAACGCACAAACGTGGAATCCTCGAGAATCTCGATGTGGATGTCTGAAGCGCGGGATGAAACGCCGTACGAAAGCACATTGTCAATGATCGCCACGATTGGCAAACCAGCCGCCGCTTCCTCGATTGTCTCCGTCTTGCTTCTCCCAAGCGACGCCCGGATGTTTTCCTCGATAAGTTTTTTGAAATCTCTCCCCAGTTCGTAGCCATAGACGGAGAATCCCCGATTCAAATCCTCTTCGGTGGCGAGAAAGGGCTTAATTTTCGCCTTGAGCCGCTGGGTTAAAAATTCTATCGCTTCAAGATCGCTCGGATCGAGCATCGCCACGTCATACACCCCGCTGGGCTCCCGACCAAACACAATCACCCGCCTTTGCCGCGCCGTTTCTTCGTCCAAAACCCGCACGACGCTTTTATCAATGGGGTGTTCAGAAAAATTTATCCGCGGGACCCCGAGCGCCTGCGCGACAACGTCCCCCAAAAAACCCTTGGTCGCGATCCCTTGAGACACCAAAACATCGAACAAGCCCTGATTCTTCCGTTCGGCTTCGGCGATAATCTCGTCGAACCGTTCCGGAGCGATCAGGTTTTCGGAAACAAGGATTTTTTTGAGCTGTTGCGGAGGAAGCGGCAGTTGCATATGAATACATGATACCAAAAAGGGGGTGTCGCGGCAAAAAAACCCCGCCTCACGCGGGGTTTTTTGGGAAACAAGAAACAACCGAAAAATGCTTACTTACAACGAAAGGTCGGTCCCCTGCTCGTTCCACGAATTGTTATTGCCGCCATCAGTGGACGTTATGTCAGACGACCCGCTTTGCGAATACTTAACAGACTCCGCCCTTGCCGCCATCTCAAACGTCGTGCTTGCCACCCGGGTGATATACGTATAGTAGTAGTTACCGTTATTGCCGCCAGTGCTTGGATCAGCCGGCAAATTGCCTATCGGCGCCCCGGAGCTGATAGCCGTAAAATTGACCGGCAACCATCCAGCCCCATTGGCCGTGCGCGTACTGGTTGTTGCTAAACTCGTAGCCGATAGCGAGGCAAGACAAACCTGGCTACCGACTTCTGTGGTGGTCGCCGCATGGCTATAGCACACCAAGTTTGTGCCAATACTTATGGGAGTAACATCAGCCAAATACAGCGAAACGGCGCTCTTTAGGGTGGAGAGATCGGAAACCCTCGTCGAATCCCGAGCTTGCTTCAAAAGCTCCGCCGGATTCAAAGTCAAGATAACCGCAACCGAAAGCACAGCAATGATCGCAATAACGACAAGCAACTCGATCAGGGTGAAGCCTCTTGAGTTCTTAATAATATGTTTCATTTTTTTAAACAGAAATCGACCTTTTAAATCTTGGGATAAGTATAGCATAGCCCCAAACGGAACTGGTGTGGATAACTTTTTTCATTCAATTTTACGCCCATCCCAGGCCCCACCTCAAAAACCCCG
>CAYJRG010000028.1:799-7704 GCA_964372585.1 uncultured Candidatus Saccharibacteria bacterium | reverse complement strand
GTCTCAAAAAACAAGCATCCATTATCATTGGACGCAAAGAGCTAAAACTGCCTGCGTTGATAAGTTGACGGAAAGATAGGTGAGCATCTCGGATTTAAGCATTTCTACCCCCTCCTTTTTCCATGAAACGCCTCATGAACCTCGCGGAGTTCTTTGTTTGTGAGATGTGTGTAGATTTGCGTGGTGGAAATGTTTGCGTGGCCGAGGAGGGCTTGGACGGATCGGAGGTCGGCGCCGTTGATTAAAAGGTCTGTGGCGAAACTGTGGCGCAAGAGATGCGCGTGGATTTTTTTGGGGATACCGGCCTCGCGCGCGCGCCGCTCGACCATCCTCTGAACCGAGCGGGGGGTGATGTTGCCCATTGGTTTGCCGGATTTATCAATACTTATAAAAAGGGCTTCTTCCGCATCAGTCCGCTTGCCGAGATATTTTTTGATCGTGTCTCTCGCTCCGGCTGATAAAAAGACGACGCGGATTTTGCCGCCCTTGCCTATTACCGACAATTCTCCCCGTTCCAAATCTATGTGCCGTTTCAGCGCGCAGAGTTCGGCGAGCCGGAGGCCGGTTGAGAAAAAAAGTTCGAGGATGGCGCGGTCTCGCAGGTCGCGCAAACTTGTCCCTTTGGGCGCGGCAAGGAGCCGTTCGAGGTCGGCGTATTCCAAAACCTCGATCTGCCGCTCGGGGATTTTGGGGAGTTCTATTTTTTCGGCGGAGAGCGCGGGGATGTCGCGCTTAGCGAGATATTTCAAAAAGTTCCGGAGCGCGATGATGTAGTAACTCTGGGTGATTTTTTTGAGGGGCTTGTTTTTTTCGCGAGCCCCGCCCCGCGGGCGGCGGGTGCCGCCCGCGGGGCGAAGGCGGCCGCCTTCGCCAGAACTCCGGCGGGCCAAAGCGAGCCGGAAATTCCGAACGGCGTCCTCTGTAATGTCTCGCGGAGAAGTAATCTTCCCGAGCCGCAGGAATTCGCGGAGATACCGCTCGTAATTCTCGCGCGTCTTCGGCGAGCGGTTTTTCTCGATCTCGAGGTGGTTGAGGTAGTCGGTGAGGAGGGTTTCGATGTTGTTCATAAGCTTATTCTAACCTATCTGTCGTAAAATCTGGGTCATGGGTCATGGGTCATGGGTCATGGGTCATGGGTCATGGGTCAGAGCGGCTGACCTTGTTATTTTAGAGCGCATGCAGTACAATCCATACTAATGCTTACAAAACGGGTTAAATCGAAAGTCATCGGCGAACATCAAGTTCACGAGAAAGACACCGGGTCGGCGAATGTTCAGATCGGCGTCATTAGCCGGCAGGTTGAAGAACTTGCCGCCCATTTGAAAAAGAATCCAAAAGATCACCATTCGCGGCGGGGCCTGCTTAAGATGGTAAGCCACCGGCGCGCGCTTCTTGCGTATCTGAAGAAAAAGAAGCCGACGGCGTACGAAAAGATCGTGAAAAAACTCGAGCTCAAGAAGTAAAACCAATGCAAAAAGGGAGTAATTTTTCTAGCCCGCGCGGCGGCATTTGCGTTGACGCCCAGAATTTATACCACTCCGCGAAGAATCTATATCGCGGCAGGGTGAGCTATCCCGATCTGATCCGGCATCTTGTCGGAGACCGCCAGCTTATTCGCTCGCTCGCGTATGTAGTGAAAAGCGAAGGAGTTGTTGAATCTCCGAAGCCGGACGCGTCTCGGCGGCCGAGGGTCTGGCGCGGGGGCGCAGGCGACGCGCGTCACCCCGAGAACACGCACCCGCTTTCTTCGGAGGCGTCGTTTTTTGAAGCGCTCACGAATGCGGGGTTGGAACTGCGGATGAAGGATTTACAGGTTTTCGGAGACGGGCTCAAAAAAGCGGACTGGGACGTCGGCATGGCCGTTGACGCGATACGCATGTCTTCCTTCCTCGATGTCGTCGTTATCGTTACGGGAGACGGCGATTTTTTGCCGCTGATTGATTATTTGAAATGGGGTGTCGGGCGGCTTGTTGAAGTTGCCGCGTTCAAGCGGAGCGCGTCCGCGAAGATCCAAGAAGCCGCGGACCGATTTATAAACATCGAAGAAATTCCCCGAGCCATCATGCGGGCGCGGGGGTAGGAAATTAGCCACTAGCCACTAGCGACTAGTTTTTAAGAGAGAAAAGATATGAGGGAAAAAGATTTCACGATAAGGCTTGAGAATTCGGACGACAGACATAATTGGAGGAGTATTTTGGAGCAGGCGATGAGCGAGGTGGAAGCAGGCATCGCGGAAGAATTAGAGAGGACTGCTCGCGAAAAAAATCCCAACGATTGGGGTGCGGCGTTTCGGACGCGACTCGCCAATTTTTCAATGGCGCTCGATTTTTACAACAATGGCGATGAAATGTCCTCGGAAATATGGAGTGTGATCAAAGAGAGACTTGATTTGCTTTCGGAAAAGGCCGCGGGGTTGCACCAAAAATATGGCGGGAAGGGCAAGGAGGTTCCAAGGGGAATTCAAAACGAACTGATCGGAGAATTTAAACGCCTTGTGCCGGATGACGCGGAGAGCGCGCCGGAGGGTTTTGGCGAAAGGAGGGCGGTCTGATACCATATAGACCATGGACCGGCCGCGAGAGGTTTTTACCGAAGAAATCAGAGATCTCGAGGCGAAGCTCGAGCTCAAGAAGCGCGAACTCGCAGAGAGCGGCGGCGAAGCCGTGCCGGAGAGGAAGATTTTTGCCGAGGTTGTGCGTGAACACGCAAACACGGAGACTGGCGGAGGTTTTTCTGCGGCGTGGGCGACTGGGGTCCCATCGAGCTCCGCTCGCAAGCCGACTGCGGAAGAAGAGCGCGTGCTTGCAGTTTTGGTTGAGCGCGCGTTTACAAAGAGCATCCGCTCGGCTGTCGCCGAAGCGCGGAAAACGGGCGACGCGTACGTGATCGACGCGTTTCATGATCGGTTGGCTGACGAGTATTATCAAAAACTTCTCGAGGCGCGCAAGCTTGCCGCGCCGAGGCGATAAAAACTCATGGTCTTTTCTGACATTGTGGGGCCGCTTGCCGGAATTGTGATCGGTGTAGGGCTGATTATTTTTGCTATTGTTCTTGTGCGTCTACGTCTGCGCTCTCTTGGTGATATTTCCCACTCGCTCGGTTTGGCGCTCTTCCGTGTAAAACTGCCGAGGGCGGCGAAAGCGGAAGGAGAAAAAGCGACCGTCGCCGACCTCCGCGAAAAAATCGCGCTCATGGAGCAGGTGCTGGCTCAGCTTGTAGGCATTCGCGAGCGAGGGGTATTCCGAAACTGGTTTTACGGCAAGCCGTTTTTTGCGCTCGAGATAGCCGTGCCCTTTGTCGGCCAGGAAGTTTCTTTTTACGTCGCCGTCCCGCGCGCCTACGGCGCGGTCGCAGAGAAGTTTATTGAAGGCGTGTATCCTGATGCGGCGCTCGAGCGCGTCAAAGACTACACTGTTTTTCACCCCGAGAGTTTCGTTGCTGTCGCGGTGGCGCGCGCCAAACGCAGGTGTTTGCCGCTCAAAACATATCAGACGCTCGAAGCGGATCCCTTGGGAAGTATTTTGAACGCTTTCTCGCGGGTTACACGCGAGGGCGAGGGGTTGGCATTCCAAATTGTTGCGGAAAAAGCGCCGCCCAAATGGAACCATCATTTGAGCAAAATCGCCCATCATCTCAAGGGCGGCACTCCGCTCCACGAAGCCGTTCGCGCCGCGGAGGAGCATGGTATGGCGAAGGCGTTCAAGGGGGCTCTGCGGGGCGGGGAAAAATCACAAGCGCCGGACAAGGATCGAGGTCCCGTGGACGAAGAGCTCCTCGAGGTAGTTGGAGCGAAATCAAGAAAGCCGCTTTTTTGCGCGAACATTCGCATTGCCGCCGCGGCCCGCGACGCGAATCGCGCGAAGGGGCTCCTTGAGGAACTTGGCGTGACGCTCAACCAGTTTACGAGCGAGCACGGAAATTCCCTTGACTGGCGGGAACTCCGCGGCCGCGCTTTGCGGAAGGCGGTGTATCAGTTTTCGTTTCGGGTGCCGGATCGCTCTGCCGCAAGCATTCTTTCCACGGAAGAAATCGCGAGCTTGATTCATTTCCCCAACACCATTCTCGGCGCGCCGCACGTCTCAAGCATCAAAACCAAGACCGCGCCCGCGCCGGCGAATCTCCCTCGGGAAGGCGTCCTTCTCGGCATTAATTTCCACCGCGGGGTAGAGACACCGGTTCATATCGGCGAATCCGACCGCGCCCGGCACTTTTACATCATCGGCCAGACGGGCACCGGCAAGACGAATTTAATGCGCGGAATCGCGCTCCAAGACATCGAAGCGGGGCGGGGAATGTGTTTCATTGACCCGCACGGCGACACCGTTCAGGAGATTTTGGGCCTCATTCCGGAGTCGCGGCTTGGGGATGTTGTGTATTTTGACCCGGGAGACGTGGCGCGGCCCTTGGGGCTCAACATGCTCGAATACGACCAGCGGTTCCCCGAGCAGAAGACGTTTATCGTGAACGAGCTTCTCGAAATTTTCAACAAGCTCTACGACATGAAGTCGGTCGGCGGGCCGATGTTCGAGCAGTATTTCAGAAACGCGGCGCTCCTTGTGATGGAAGACCCCGCCTCAGGCAATACGCTCCTCGAAATCAACCGCGTGATGACCGACAAAAAATTCCGCGAGCTGAAGCTCTCGAAAACCGCGAATCCGCTCATCAAAACGTTTTGGAAAGACGTTGCCGAGAAGGCCGGCGGAGAGGCGGCGCTCCAAAACATCGTTCCCTACATTTCAAGCAAGTTCGACTCGTTTCTCTCGAACGAAATCATGCGGCCGATTGTCGCGCAGGAGAAATCCGCGTTCCAACTCCGCGAGATCATGGACGGAAAGAAAATCCTACTCATCAATCTTTCAAAGGGACGTCTTGGCGATTTGAATTCCGCGCTCATCGGACTCATTATGGTTGGAAAAATTCTCATGGCCGCTTTGAGTCGCACAGACGCGCCCGAGGAAAGCCGGGCGCCCTTTTATCTCTACATAGACGAGTTTCAAAATGTAACGACGAATTCCATTGCTTCAATTTTGTCGGAGGCGCGGAAATATAAATTGATCCTCGCCGTCGCGCACCAATTCATCGGCCAGCTTACGGAGGACATACAGAAAGCGGTGTTTGGGAATGTGGGCAACCTCGCCGCGTTTCGGATTGGCGCGGAAGATGGGGAATTTTTGGAAAAACAATTTCAGCCCTCGTTTGCCGCGTCCGATCTCATCAATATCGACAACTTCAATTGTTGCGCGAAGATTTTGATTGGCGGACAAACTGCGCCGGCGTTTAGCATGCGCACGCTCCCCGGAAAACGCGGGGATGCCGAGGTTGCCCGTCGCGCAAAGGAACTCTCACGCTCAAACTACGGCCGCGATCGGCGTGAGGTTGAGGAAGAGATATTTGCCAAGTTTGCGGCTTTTGGGAAGCCGCCAGTTCCCCCGACGCAGGGGGCGATTTGAAACGCGGCAGATTTACGTTTATCATGAATCTATGAGTTTTGAAACAAGGATGGTCAGGGGCTTTGAGCGGGAATCGGCATCGGATATTGATGCGGGATATGAGAAGGCAACCAAGCTTCTTTCAAAACAGGGATTTCATCCCGAGGATTTTGCGGCCGATTATGGGAGGGACGTGGTTACGGGGGATATAGCGGAGGCAAAACGTCGAGAGGAGCAGTTCAAGGATGTATTAGGGGATCCGCTCGTTGATATGCAGATTAAACTTGCAACGGCGTTTGAGGCGATTGTTGTTGATGGGGCAGAGGAGGGGTGGTTTGGGGAGCATACCGAGATCAGGAAAACCTCGGAGTATGATGATCGAGTTAATGGCGTTGACGGTGTTTTGGAACACGGGGAGGGTGTTGAGGCGCGTAAACACCTTGCTCTCGCTTTTGATGTTACGTTCAGCCCCGATGTCGAGAAAAAATTTAACGGGATTTTGGGGGATATCGAGCGAGGGCAACTTTCGAGCGTAAAATATTACAGGGCGGCGGACGGAGCCGTCGGTCTTAAAAATGTTCCGAAGGTGGTGATTGGGGCGGATGCGGCGTCGGTCACTGAACTTATGAACTTGTGGCTTGAAAACGATCCGCGCATGCGCACTCATCCGATCCAGATGCAGATGCTTTTAGGCATTCAAATGCAGCTCGAAGTTTTTGAGCGTTTCGCACGGTTGAAAAAACAAGGACAACTCGCTACAATGTATGGAGACGCAAAGCGTTTTATTGACGGGCTCGTTGAAGAAAAGCGTCGCGTAATCAACCTGAAGGGCAAACGTCCCGATAGGGTTTTTTCTGAAATGGTTCGTTTTTTGAATAGAGTTGAGCAGAGAGGGTCATAAAAAAATATATTTTCAGCCATGGGATTTGAGAATCCTTCGCCGTTTGGGGAAGATAAAGCGTCAGAAGATGAAAAAAAGAGCATTCGGGAAAGAATTGTTTTCCCGCACGTTGAGCCGATACTCGCGCTTCTCAAAAAAGAGTTTGGGGAAAGCGAAAAAGAGGTTGATCCGGAAATCGTCAAGGATATTCTTTATGAATTTATCGAACAGCGGATAGATTCTGCGGGGGTGTATCGTTCCGAGAAGCATGACGTGTCGTTTCCTTTTGGAGTTACGGATACCGCCGATCTCGCGAAAAGATTGTATCGGTGCTACGCCAGAAGGCGCATTGGGGAGCTCGAGCCGAATCTTGAAAAGAAAAAGAAAGAATTTATTTTCCCATCCCTGCAACTTATTCAGAGCGGCAACCAGTTCTCGTTCATGGAGGAGCCTATGCATCAGGCGATTAAAGACTTGCCCCGCGCGCTTGCAATACTCAAGGAAGGCAAAGAGCCGAATGCGAGTAAAATTTATACCCTCGGTTCTCCGACGAACGAACTCGGCGAGATGTCCGAAGAATTTTTAGCAAAGCTGAA
>CAYJRG010000028.1:0-789 GCA_964372585.1 uncultured Candidatus Saccharibacteria bacterium | reverse complement strand
TTTGGGTCGCTGTATGCCGAGTTTGTAGAATCTACAATGTCGAAGGAACAAAAAGAAGGCGCAGAAGTTTTGTTATATGGGCAATCCATGGGCGCCAGTTTTGCCACGGGAACCGCCAAGCATTTACTTGAACACGGAAGCGTAACGCAGTCGCGAGAGGCGGCCGCTGAAAAAAGCGCGCATTTTTTACAGGTGCGGCTTGATATGCCGGTCGGTTCGAGCGAATTGTCGGCTGAAAGAAAAAGCTGGCAGATTCCTGTCGGTTTTGCACTTAATGTCGCATATACTGCGGCGACCGATCCATACGTCCGGTCCGTGATGATGAGCGATAAAAAGTTTCTTGATTCCGTTCAGGAAATCTTTATGGAAAAAGGCATATCTCCCAATGTATCAGAAGAACAAGTTATGCTTAAAAAGGCAGGGATCACGGAGGCGATTAGCAATCTTCGCAAGGGAACTCCCATCCCTGAAAATCTTACAGTAACCAAGGTGGTGGGCGTTTACGATCCGCTCATGTATTCAGGTGAGTTTCATAGAGAAGCCAAGAAACATAAAAAAGAACATCGCGGATCACTTGGTGAGAGCATGGTATCCAAGTCGCCGAATCGAAAAACATTCGGAATCAATATGGGCCACACGATGCCTCATTTTCGAAAAAATGAGCTTGTTCGATTACGCCGAGCCGCGGAAAGCTTGAAAGAGCTTGAAACCCCATCTAAAAATAGCTCCGGGTAAACCCCTCACGCCCACGCGCTACCCTCAAACAAAAGCATCCGGCTGATAGCATTT
>CAYJRG010000027.1:1270-7764 GCA_964372585.1 uncultured Candidatus Saccharibacteria bacterium | reverse complement strand
TTTGCAGCATGGTCGTTAAGATATTACTCTTAACAACCTATCGTAGTCAAACACAAGTAATTCAATTATAGCGGAGATTTTTTGATTTGCCATTCATCGCGCTATTCCACCGTCGAGAATATCGGCATGAATATCGGCATGGTGGCTATGATGGCTTGTTTGGTTCACGGATTATACTTAGATTATACTTAATTTATGCTTATTATACTTACATTATAAATGATTAATCATTTATAATGTAAGACCAAAGATAAAGATAATGTAAGACGTAAGAATGTAAGACTAAGAATATAAGACTAAGATGGGATATTTAGGGTATTCTAAGTATTCTAAAATCTTTGTATTCCAAATCTTTAGAAAATGGGGTAAGATTTTTACATTATGCCGGAATCTACAACCGAACTCATCAAGCAAAAACTCGACGTCGCCGATTTTCTTCGCGGGTATCTAAACCTCCAGCCGGCGGGCAGGAATTTCAAGGCGCTCTGCCCGTTTCACAAAGAGAAAACGCCGTCATTTATGATTTCCCCCGAGAGGCAGAGCTGGCATTGTTTCGGGTGTAATATCGGCGGCGATGTGTTTAGTTTTCTCATGCGCTACGAAAACTTGGAATTTGGAGAAGCGCTCCGAGTTTTGGCCGAGCGCGCCGGAGTGGAACTGAAGCGACTCAATCCGGCCGAGCATAAATTTGCCGGACTGCTCTACGAGATCAATTCCGCCGCGAAGGAATTTTTCAAAAAATCGCTCGGGGTTTTCGCGGGCGCGCGAAAATATCTCGATGAGCGGGGGCTGAAACAAGAAACAATCGAGGAGTTCGAACTTGGCTGGGCGCCCGCCGCCTCCGAAGCGCTCGGGCTTCATCTATTGAAGAGCGGATACGTGCCGGACGACATCATCCGCGCGGGCCTGTGCCTCAAGAGCGATCGCGGCATGATGTTCGACCGGTTTCGCGGGCGAGTGATGTTTCCGATTCACAACCACATGGGGAAAGTGATCGGTTTTACCGGCAGAATTTTGCCCCAGTTCGACGCGGAGGGCATAGGGAAATACATAAACAGCCCCGAGTCGCCGATTTTCGTAAAATCAAAAGTGCTCTACGGTTTTCATAAAACGAAAAATTTTATCAAAGAAGCGAACTCCGCTTTTTTGGTTGAAGGCCAGATGGATTTTTTGATGAGTTGGCAGGCGGGCGTGAAGAATGTGATCGCGTGCTCGGGCACCGCGCTCACAGCGGATCACTTGCGGCTCCTGCGGAGGGTGGGCGAGGAAATGGTCTTGAGTTTTGATTCCGACGAGGCGGGATCAACCGCGGCCGAACGGGCGATAGACCTCGCGGAGCAAAACGACTTCAGCGTGAAGGTGGCCGTGCTCGTTGACGCAAAAGACCCGGCTGAGGCCGTTCAAAAAAATCCGGCAATGCTCCATGAGGCGATCAAAGGCGCGGTTCCCGCCCCGCAGTTTTATGTGAACAAATACTTGCCGGGGAAGGGGGTTTTAGATTATAGTCGTCGGGAGGAACTTTCGGCCTTGCGGGTTGTTTTGGGGAAGTTCAAAGACATTGCAAGCCCCGTGGCGCGAAATTTTTGGCTTAAAGAACTCTCTGACCGGACGGGTGTCGCGGAGCGAATCCTTACCGAAGAAATGGACCGGATCGAGTCCTCGCGCGATCTTCGGCGGGAGAGCGCGGAGCAATCCGCGCCCGAAATTCAGGCACGGCGCCCCTCGCGCAGAGAGCTGATCGGAGAACGGCTTTTGGGAGTTGCGATTGCGAGAAATGCGTTTTCACTCCTCGATGATGTCGAGGCGCACCTTGCCGAACTCCACCTGCGGGCGCTCGGTATGCTGAAATCCGGAATCCGAAAGAGCGACGACGCGCACCTCGACGGAATGCTAAACCTCATTATTCTGGGGTCGAAAGATTTGAGTGATGACGAGGCCGGCGAGCTCAAACAAGAGCTTGCCAAAGAGTGCGTCAAAGAAAAAAGAAACGCGCTGACGGGCATGATCAGGCAGGCGGAGAAAGCAGGAGATGAGGCGCAGATAAAATCCGCGCTCGAGGAATTGCACCAACTCTCCGCGCAGACGACACAATGAGATGGAAATTTTTGTCATCGCGAGCGATGCCCGGGGAGCGTGGCGATCCAGAGTTACTAGATTGCCGCGTCGCAGACTCCTCGCAATGACGAGGGAGGGTTTAGTAATTTAAAGCTTTTATACACCACACATGCCCAGCAAAAAAAAATTTAAAAAGGGCAAGCCAAAGAGAAAGGCCGTAAAAAAACGGCAGGTTAAGAAGGTTAAGAATAAGAAACTGACCAAAAAAACCCTAAAGCGAAAAGACACGAAGCCGGCAAAATCGAGAATTGATTCCACTAAAGCCGGCGCCGACGCGATGCGCGATTTAATCGAGCGAGGGAAACCCCGCGGCTTTGTGACGGACAACGAAATCCTCTACTATTTTCCGAAGATAGAAGACGAGGTTTCCCTTCTTGATGAAATTTATGACCGTCTCGAGAAGGTCGGCATAAAAGTCATCGAAACGAGCGCGCTCATAGACTTCACGAAAACGGAGGTGAGCCAGAAAGAAATGGAGCACGCGCTCGTGCTCGAAGGCGAGGTGCCGGATGCCGTCCAAATGTATCTCAAAGAAATCGGGCGCACGCCGCTCCTCACCAAAGACGAAGAGCGGGAGCTGGCGAAGCGATCAGAAAAAGGGGACGAGGACGCCCGCCAGAAACTTATGAAGGCAAACTTGCGGCTTGTGGTGTCTATCGCAAAGCGCTATGTGAACCGCACGCCGCATTTGAGCATCCTCGATCTGATCCAAGAAGGAAACATCGGTCTCTCGCGGGCGGTTGAGAAGTTCGATTACCGGAAGGGGTTCAAGTTTTCAACCTATGCCACGTGGTGGATTCGGCAGGCGATCACGCGGGCGCTTGCGGATCAATCGAGGACGGTTCGCATTCCGGTGCACATGGTGGAGACGATTTCGAAATACACCCAAGCCCGCCGCCAGCTGATTCAAGAGCTCGGCCGCGAGCCGCTCGCGGAGGAAGTTGCCGCCGAGATGGGGCTTGAGGTGGAAAAGGTGCGGCACATTCAAAAAATTTCGCAGGAGGTGCTCTCTATCGAAACGCCGGTCGGCGATGAGGAAGATTCCACGCTCTCCGACTTTATCCCAGACGACAAAAATCTTACTCCGTCCCAGCTTGCGGCAAAGGCGCTCCTCCGCGATCTTATAAAAGACATTTTGGTTGATTTGAGCGAGCGGGAACAGAAAATTTTGAAGATGCGGTTTGGCCTTGAAGATGGCGTGAACCACACGCTCGAGGAAGTGGGCAAGGCGTTTGGCGTTACGCGCGAGCGGATCCGCCAGATCGAGGCAAAAGCGCTCGAACGAATCCGCGGTCACAAAAAAGCGAAGGCTCTTGAGGGATTTGAGGCGGTAACGTGAAAGCGGTTCCTTTTGTTTGAATCCGCTCACATAAGTTATCCACAGGGCGCTATTTTCCAATATGCTACACTTAAAAAGTTAAAGTTTTAAGATTTTACAAGGTCGCCTTTCATTGAAAATTTTTTATGAATAACTCAAAACAAGTTGGCTGGATTGTTGGCGTTGTTGCTGTTGTTGTCGCGCTTGTCGCCGGGTATTACGTTGGCAGAAATGCCGGTTACGCGCAGGGTTCGAGTGATGGGAGGGAGAAGGCGCTCGCGGAGGTGAAGGCGGGGCAGGACGCGCTGGCTAAAAAAGCCGCGCAGGATGCCGCAAAAGCGGCAAATCCATTCCAATCAACCGCCAATCCATTGGAGGGGGTTGCCGATCCTCTACAGAAAGCAAAAAAGGTCCTAAATCCATTTGAATAAGGGATGAATAAGGGAGATTTTTGCCGTGGGTTCGTATTTCATGAAAACTAACATGCGTTTGACTTTTTGGGTCTGGTTTTGGTTGGCGTGCGCGGTTGCGTTCGGTCTTTTTTTGGCGGTTTTCGTCGCGTTTGCGCAAGTTCCGCCGACGACTGTTGGGGCGGAAACGGCGGGCGGTGTGCAGGAAGCTTTGAGCGACCTAAGTAAAGTGGCGGGGAGGCCCGTAGAAACGGTTACGGAGGCGAAAGCGGTGTGCAATATGGAGCAGTATCTCGACGAGTGCGCTGAGATTGGGAAGCGCTACGGCTTGTATAAGCCGGAGGAGTTGCCGCAGGTGGATGCGTTGCTCGAGGAAATCAAGGGAGCTGTTGCCAAGACGCTCGAGAGTTGCGCCACCGACGAATGTTTGCTCGGCGTTGCGAAAGGACTGGCGGATCGCATTTCGAGAAAAAATCCGTCTTTGGCGTCTCAACTCGACCTTACCACCCGGAAAGTGAACGAGCAGGAACGGCTGGTAAAAGCCGGCGAGGACGCGGGCGTTGATTTTAAGACATGCAGGGAGATGGATCCCGACACCGTGTCCGTTGACATTCTTCGGGCGTGCGCGAAATTGGCGAAAAATCCCGCCGTTGAGCGGTATATTCTGCCTGAATCAAAAAAAGCGGCTGAAGCGATTGATAAAACCGTGGAGTTCCGGGGGGATTTGGCGTCGGGTAAGCTGAATTGCGGCGACAGTACGCTCGACGGATGCGGCAATTACTGCCTTAACCCGGCCGCCGATGCTCAGTCACGCGGGATTTCCGCGATTCCGCCGGTGTGCAGGCAGATCGCCGAGCGGTATTTCGGCGCCGAGGGAATAAAGTCGCTTGAAGCCGCCTACCAAAATATCAGCCACGTCGCCGATTACTATAAAAAGCGAAGCGATAATGCCGCTTTCGTCACGATTGACGGAAGGACGATTTCAAACACAGCCGACATCGGCCGGTATATGGAAGAGCAAGGAAAACAGGGAAATGTCGAAGCGATTCGAAAAGGCATGGACTTCATGGTGGCAAATGGGTTTGTAAAGCCGGAGGAAAGAGATTTTGCCCTCAAGATGGTTCAAAAAATTAAGGACCAGGGGGGCGTTCGAGATTTTGATGTGTGCCGCGATGATTCTCAAAAATGCGCGCAGTATGTTCCCCGAGAATATAGAGGGAACTTCGATGCTTATGGGAAAGCGCAGGCAATCATGACCAAAGAGCTTGGTTTTGATCCGCGCGAGTGCCAATTTCGCGATTGCGTTGAAGCCACAAGGCGGGCGTTGCCCCAGATAGAGGCATTGGCAAGGGATAATCCGGAGTTAAGGCGCATTGTGGATGACATGAGGGCAAACGTTCGCCGAGCGGAAGCGCGGCCGCAGTTTGAAACGGCGGTTCAGCAATCGGGCGGGCCCGGCGGGTGCGCGTCTGAATCGGCATGCGCCGCGTATTGCTCCGACTCCGCTCACGGTCCGGAGTGTTTGGCTTTCGGCGCCAAGTTTAAGGTTTTCCAAGGGGAAGACATCGCGCGCCGATACCAGGAATATAGAGGGTATGTCGATGGAACGTCGGCAGGGGGTCCTCCGTCGTTTCCTGGGCAAGGTCCGTATCCTGGATTTCAAACTGGCGGGTTTCCACAGGGTTCGTCTGGCTTTACCCAGCCGGGTCCTGGGTTTGGAGATCAGCGCGGTTTCGGTTCGTCCGCGCCGAGTCCGGAGTGTTTGGCCGCAATACAAACCGGCGATTTCGCGAGAGCAAGGACGGTTTGTTACGTCGTTCCCCAGCCGCAGCGTTGCCCGGCATTTTCTTTGCCTGCGTGCCCAGAAGGCCAGCGAGCGGATATTTCTTCTGACGCGAATGGATGCCCTGCTTTCCGCGGGTGCGTTCAGTCGGGCGGCTCCGGAGAGGTTACGCGGGTTGTCTATCCCGTAAGCATTGCTGGGCGAAGCTACAATTCTCCGCAAGACGCCCTGCGGGGGTGCCAGTCGGATGCCGCGCGATTAACCGAGACGGATCGGAGTTTGTGCGCCGCGATCGGTCGCGATGCCGGTTCGGTACGCACGTGCCCGGCGATTCCTACCGTAAGCAGTTGCCCTGCTGGCAACAGAAGAACGCTGACATTCAGTTCGCCGGAATGCGGCGAGTATTATTCCTGCACACAGGAAGGAACCACACCGGCGTGCCAATCCGGTCAATATTGGAACGGGTCAGCGTGCGTGGATTCCGGAGGCGGCCCTGGAGGCGCTGGTTGCCGAAGTTATTCGAATCAGAGCAGTTGCGGCGCGGCTACTGGATGCGTGTGGTACAGCCATTATGACGGTAATCACTGCGATGACCGGGCGCATGGGCAGAGCGCCGGTGGCCAGTGTCCCTCCGGCCAGTATTGGAGTGGAACGGCGTGCGTAACCTCATCTCCGGGCACGAGAGAATGCGATTATTCCTCGCAGTATTTCAAGTCATCAACAAATTCGTGCTTGCCAAAATCCAATTGCACGGATCCTTCAAACGCGGAGTATAACAGCTCGGAGTGCCAAGGGGTGCGGTCAACCACGGGTGGGCAGGGTGGGGGGGTGTGCGGTGGTGAAGGACGTGCCGAACGCCTGGGTCTAC
>CAYJRG010000027.1:0-1260 GCA_964372585.1 uncultured Candidatus Saccharibacteria bacterium | reverse complement strand
AACCAAATCCCCGGTAACCAACCCCCGCTGTTAAAAACCCCGGGTGTGCCCCGGGGGTGCGCCCCCCCGGGGCGGGGCGGGGGGGGGGGGTGTGCGATTCGGCATTAACCGCGCTCCTCGGAAGCGGGTGCCATTCAATGTACACGGACGCGAGCGGGAATCAGGTTTTCTGCGACGGGCCGATGTCAAAATCCGCGAAGCGGGGCGACACGGCTACGCAACCGGGCTGTCAAGGCGGTGGTGGTGGGCAGAATCCTCCCTCGGGACAGCGAGAGATGGTGTGGAATTCACTGGGCTTACGATCATCAATACGAACCGACGCGGATGCGGCGCGAATTGAGCAGTTAAAACAGGCATGCGCGAGTGTGTCAAATGGATCAAACATCTGGATGCCAAGAGCGGGCGATTATTCAAGCACGGATTTTGGAATGCCCGATCCGGAGAAGTGCCGACTCGCCGCGGCGTGCCCTTCCGGCCAGTCTTGGAATGGAACAGCGTGCTCCGCCGGCGGGACTGGAACTCCTTCGGGATCGTGCTCCTCTGAACTTACGACTCTCCTTGGTTCAGGATGCCACAGCATGAGCGGTGCCTATTTCAACGGGGCGATGACAAGTTATGTCACGCCCGGGACGACGCAAGTGCGCGAGTGTTCAACCAGCTATGTTTCCGGATGCACAGGCGGGGGTTCTCCCGGCTCGACATGCCCTTCCGGCCAATACTGGAATGGAACAACGTGCATAAGTTCCACTCCAAGCACGAGTTGTTCTTCTGGCCAGTATTGGAACGGAACGGCGTGCGTGACTTCTGTTCCAGCCACGGGTTGTTTTTCTGGCCAATACTGGAACGGGAGCGCGTGCGTGGCAAATCCCGGATCGAGTTGCACAGGCAGTCAGTATTGGAATGGTTCGGCGTGCGTCAGCACATCACCAACCGATTGCCCCTCGGGTCAATACTGGAGTGGTAGCGCATGCATGGCAAACCCTACGGGAGGCGGAGCTTCTTCCTGCACGTCGGGGCAATACTGGAACGGGAGCGCGTGCGTGAGTTCCGCTCCAGCTGGCGGTTCGGATCCCGCAACCGGATGTGCCTCGGCAGGAGGCACGTGGGATGCGGCAACGTCTTTCTGTAGAATGCCGGGAAGCGGTTCGCTCGCGCCGAGTTCTTTTCTCTCGAGCGTCGCTGGGATTCTCGGCGGCTTTGTTGAATTACTTAAGAGTTTGTTGAGGTAGAGTTTTGTGGATTCGAAGCGGTGACGTGAAA
>CAYJRG010000026.1:0-7868 GCA_964372585.1 uncultured Candidatus Saccharibacteria bacterium | reverse complement strand
GGTGGGGGTTACGTTTCCTTTTGTGAGCTATGGCGGATCGAATATGCTCATCAATTTTTTCATGTTGTCTTTAATCAATGCTATTGGGAGAGGGCGATAGAAGGGAGAATATAAAAAAGATCGTCGTGGGAGTTACTCTCTCGGCGGTTCTTGTTTCCGCCACCGCTTATTTTTTGAGCTTGCTTGATCCTGTTTCCGCCCCGTCCGCAGGAGACATAGTTGTGCTTGAGGTGCGCTCCGGCGACGGCTACAAAAAAATTGTTGACAATCTCTCGTCAAAACATTTGATTCGATCGAAAGCCGTTTTCAAGCTACTGTCGCTTCTTTCGGGATCCGCCGCGACCCTGAAGCCCGGCGTGTATCGTTTTCACCCCAGCATGTCGAGCGGCGAGATACTTTCAAAGCTTGTTGCCGGAGCGCGGGAGGAGATTGTGATTACTATCATTGAGGGGGCGACCGTCTACGATATTGACGCGGCGCTTGTCGCGGGAGGAATTTTGCCTCGGGGAGCGGTGGCCGCCGCCGCTCAGAAATTTTCTCTCGAGGGAAAATTATTTCCCGACACGTACAAATTTTTCACGGATTCAGAGGTGGAGGAGGTGATGGATAAATTTGCGGCAACATTTGCGGCGAAAGTCGGACCCCTGCTTTCGGGCATGAGCGAGCGGAGCGCGGCGGAAGTCCTAATCCTCGCGTCGCTTGTCGAAAAAGAAGTTCCCGACTTCGAAGAGAGAAAAATCGTTGCGGGGATTTTGAAAAAGCGTCTCGAGGTTGGCATGCCGCTTCAGGTTGATGCTACGCTCTGCTACATCAAAGAGGTTGCCGCCTATCCGGCTCCCCAAAAATGCTATCCCTTGCATAGACTTGACTTCAAAATAGAGTCGCCCTACAATACATACATGCATGCGGGTTTGCCCCCGGGACCCATTGGGAATCCAGGCCTTGCCGCTATAATCGCCGTCATTCATCCGAAGAGCTCAGATTATTGGTATTACTTGAGCGATCCGGCGACCAATAAGACGATTTTTAGCAAAGACCTTGACGAACAACAGCAAAATCGTGTTAAATATCTAAGGTAGACAAAAAGAGAAAAAGCCTCTGCGAGGAGGGCTTGGTGTTGTTTGTGTTTTAGTTTTCGAGATATGCGCGAAAGATGTAAAAACCGAGCAGGGTTTTCTGTGCGTTAAGAACGATTCAACGAAACCTAATGCCCAAATTTTCATCAACAAAAGTTTTCGGAAAGTCCAAGCCCTTTATTAAACCTTTTAATTTGAATGAAACACAGCTTGTTTCATACGAATGGTTTTTGAAGAAAGGACTCAGAGAACTTTTGGCGGAGATTTCTCCGATTCTTGATCACACGGGCAAGGAACTCGAGCTTCAGTTCGAGGACTATCGTTTCGACGAGCCAAAATACGACGAGGCGACAGCGCGGTATAAAGACGTGAGCTACGAGGCGGCGCTAAGGATGAAACTGCGGTTGATCAATAAAAAAACCGGCCGCGAAGAAGCGCAAGAAGTGTATTTCGGAGATTTTCCGCTTATGACGAAACGGGGGACGTTTATCATCAACGGCGTTGAGCGCGTGGTGGTCTCCCAGCTCATTCGTTCCGCCGGCGTTTATTTCACCGCCGTCCCGTGGAGAGGACGGCAGCTTTTTGGCGCAAAGATTATTCCAAACCGCGGCGCGTGGCTTGAGTTTGAAACGGACAGCGACGGGGTGATCAGCGTGAAAATAGACCGCCGGCGAAAGGTGCCGGTCATTGACCTTCTGCGCGTTTTTGGGATTTCCGAGGAAGCGCTTACCTCTTCCTTCACCGAGATTGACCGCGGGCCCGTCAAATACATCGAATCAACGATCAAGAAAAACCCCGCGAAGAATACCGAGGAATCCTATGTGGAAATATACCGGCGCCTGCGGCCCGGAGATCCCGCGAACGCGGCGACCGCAAAAAGTCTTATAGACGCCATGTTTAAGCGCCTCGACCGGTACGATATCTCGCCGGTCGGCCGCTTCAAAATAAACCAGCGGCTTGGGTTTGATTCCGTCAAGGTGTCGAAGCTACTTGACCTCCAAGATTTGATCGCGATCGTGCGGGAGATTATCGTTTTAAACAATAAGCCCGACGCGGAAGTGGACGACATAGACCACCTCGGCAACCGAAGGCTCAAGGCCGTGGGCGAACTCTTGCAGGGGCGGCTTCGGATCGGTTTTGCTCGGCTCCGGCGCATCATTCAGGATCGAATGTCCATTGAGGAAAAGGAGCGCTTGATGCCCGCGCAACTCATCAATTTCCGGCCGATCTCCGCGGTCGTCAAGGAATTTTTCGCGTCCTCTCAGCTTTCGCAATTCATGGATCAGGTTAATCCGCTTGCTGAGCTTGAGCACAAGCGGAGAATTTCCGCGCTCGGTCCCGGAGGCCTCACGCGCGAGCGGGCGAGTTTTGAAGTCCGCGATGTGCACCGCTCTCACTACGGGCGGATTTGCCCTATTCAAACCCCGGAAGGAGCGAATATCGGTTTGATCAACTACCTCGCGAGTTTTTCGAGAATCAACGAATTCGGTTTTCTCGAAACTCCATACATGAAAGTTGAGCGCGGTCGCGTGACCGACAAGATTGTCTGGCTCGACGCGCTCGAAGAGGAAAAATATAAAATCACCCACGCGGGCGTCCGGAAAGACGACGAGGGGAACATACTCGATGATGTGGTGGCATCGCGCGTGAAGGGCGTTCCGGAAACGTGCCTCAAGGGAGAAGTGGATTTCATTGATGTCGCTCCGCACCAATTTATCAGCGTGGCAACCTCGCTGATTCCGTTTTTACAGCATGACGACGCAAACCGCGCGCTCATGGGTTCGAACATGCAGCGGCAGGCCGTGGTTTCAATCAAGCCCGAGGCGCCGTATGTTTCGACAGGCGAAGAAGATCGGGTGGCGATTGATTCCGGATATGTGGTGCTCGCCGAGGGCGCGGGAAAAATTCTCGAAACGGACGCGAACCATGTGAAGGTGCAATATGCGAGCGGGATAAAAAATTATCTGCTCGAGAAATTCAAGCGGTCGAACCAGTTTACCTGCATTTCCCAGCGGCCGCTCGTCCTTGCCGGCCAGACGGTGAAAAAAGGAGAGGTGTTGGTTGACGGCCCTTCCATACAAAACGGCGTTCTGGCGCTCGGGCAGAATTTGCTTGTTGCCTTCATGTCGTGGGGCGGAGCAAACTTTGAAGACGCGATTATCATTTCCGAACGGGTGGTGCGCGACGATTTGTTCACCTCGATTCACATAGAAGATTTTTACTGCGACGTCCGCGACACGAAGCTCGGCCCCGAGATTACGACGCCCGACATTCCAAACGTGTCCGAAGAAAAACTGAAAAATCTGGACGAGGAGGGCATTGTGCGGATTGGCGCCGAGGTTAAATCGGGTGACATTTTGGTTGGGAAAATTTCCCCCAAAGGAGAGGCGGAGCTCACCTCGGAAGAACGGCTCCTCCGCGCGATTTTCGGGGAAAAGGCGCGCGACGTGAAAGACACCTCGCTCACCTTGCCTCACGGCAGGCGCGGCCGCGTGATCAGCGTGAAAATCTTTGATCGGGAAAAAGGAGACAAGCTTGACCCGGGAATCATCAAGCGCATTCAGGTTGAAGTTGCCCAACTTCGCAAGGTTCAGGCCGGCGACAAGCTGGCCGGGCGGCACGGCAACAAGGGGGTTATTTCCCAAGTCCGGGCGCTCCAAGACATGCCGTATCTCGCGGACGGCACTCCGGTGGATATTGTGTTGAATCCGCTCGGCGTCGCCTCGCGCATGAACCTCGGGCAGATTTTGGAAACTCATTTGGGATGGGCCGCGTCAAAGCTCCAGTATCGGGCGGTGACTCCGGGGCTCGATTCCGCGAGCGAAGAGAATATCCGCGAGGAACTCGTGAGGGCCGGCTTGCCGGAGGACGGCAAGGTTCAGCTGTTTGACGGGATGACCGGGGAGCCGTTCGATAATCGCATCACCGTCGGCCAGATTTACATCATGAAGCTGAACCACTTAGTGGAAGACAAGGTGCACATGCGCTCGATCGGTCCCTATTCGCTCATCACGCAGCAGCCGCTCGGCGGCAAAGCGCAGTTCGGCGGCCAGCGCTTCGGGGAAATGGAAGTGTGGGCGCTTGAGGGTTACGGCGCGCGCCATACTCTCCAAGAAATGCTCACCATAAAATCGGACGACATCCTCGGCCGGGCGGCGGCGTATGAATCAATCATACGGGGAGAATCCATAAAAGAAACAAACTTGCCTGCCTCGTTCAACGTGCTCATCAATGAACTGAAGGCGATGGCGTTTGACATTAAGTTGCTCTACAATTCCGAATCCGACCGCAAAGACGATTTCAGCGCCCTCAAAATAAACATTGCCTCCCCCGAGGAGCTTCTGCGCTGGTCGCACGGGGAAGTGATTAAGCCGGAGACGATAAATTACCGCACCCAGCGGCCTGAAAAAGACGGCCTGTTCTCGGAGCGGATTTTCGGCCCGACGAAAGATTACGAATGCTACTGCGGCAAATACCGCCGTGTTCGCTACAAGGGGGTTGTCTGCGACAAATGCGGCGTGGAAGTGACGCGGGCTGTCGTGAGGCGCGAGCGGTTGGGGCACATCGCGCTCGCTGCGCCGGTGAGCCACATTTGGTTCCTGCGGAGCGTGCCTTCTCGCTTGAGTCTTATCCTCGACGTGCCTTCGTCGAAACTCGAGCGGGTGATTTACTATTCGGCATACATTGTCACCGAGATCAACGAGGAAGAAAAGAAAAAGGCTCTGGCCGATATCGGGCGCGAGCTCCGGGGGAAATTGAAGAGCGAAGGCAAGGACAAAAAAATCAAAAAAGAATTGATGCGGGTTGCAGACAGCGCGGAAGATTATCTGGAAAATCTTCACGTCGGGCAGGTGCTTGGCGAGACGGATTATTTCAACTTGTCCCGCCGGTTCGGTTCCGTGTTCCGCGCCGGAAGCGGCGCGGAGGCGGTGCGGACTATTCTAGAATCAATGGATCTCAAGAAAGAGGTCCAGAAAGTTGAACGCGAGCTCGAGAGCATCAAAGATGCGCTTGCCCAGAGCAAGTTGTTTCGGCGTCTCAAAATGCTTCGCTCAATGATCAAGAACGCCAGCCGTCCTGAATGGATGGTGATAACGATTTTGCCGGTCTTGCCGCCCGATCTTCGGCCGATGGTGGCGCTCGACGGCGGCCGGTACGCAACGTCCGACTTAAACGATCTCTATCGGCGCGTCATCAACCGAAACAACCGGCTCAAAAAATTGCTCGAAATAAAAGCGCCCGACGTGATTATCCGCAACGAGAAGCGCATGCTTCAGGAAGCGGTTGATGCCCTGATCGACAACTCCGCCCGCTTCGGCTCACAGCAACTCTCCGCCCAGCGGCGGCCGCTCCGCTCGCTCGCGGATATGCTGAAAGGCAAACAGGGCCGGTTCCGGCAGAATCTGCTCGGGAAGCGCGTGGACTACTCGGGCCGCTCAGTGATTGTGGTCGGGCCGAAGCTCCGGCTCGATGAGTGCGGTTTGCCAAAGCGCATGGCGATCGAACTTTTCAGGCCGTTCATCATCAGCGCTATCATGAAGCAGGGACTCGCGCACAACATCCGGAGCGCGAATAGGTTCATTGAAGAGGGGAGCGATGAAGTGTGGGCGATTCTCGAAGAAGTGATCAAAGATAAAAAAGTGCTCTTGAACCGCGCGCCCACTCTGCACCGGCTTTCCATTCAAGCGTTCAAGCCGATTTTGATCGAAGGGCTTGCGATACAAATTCCGCCGCTCGTGTGCGTTGCGTTCAACGCCGATTTCGATGGAGACCAGATGGCCGTGCATCTGCCGCTCGGCGAAGAAGCCCAGAGAGAAGCATCCACCATCATGTCCGCCGGTCTGAATCTCCTCAAACCCGCGACCGGAGAGCTCATCACCACGCCCACGCAGGATGTCGTGCTTGGAATGTATTATCTCACTCGGCTCGACCCTCGCCCCGAGGGCGCGCCGCCGGTTAAAACCTATTCGAGTTTTGTAGAGGCGATGTTGTCATACGAAACGAAACACGTCGGCTTGCATGAACCGATCCGATTTGGCGGCATCGAAACCACGGTCGGGCGGCTGATGTTCAATCGAACCATCGAAGACGCCGTGCCGGAGTTTATCAACGACACGATGAATAAAAAGAAGCTTGCCCGCCTTATCGAGCGGGTGCTCGAAGCGCGCGGGCTCGAATTTGCCCGCGAGATACTCGACCGGATTAAAATCCTCGGGTTTGAAACCGCAACGCGCTCCGGAATTACCTGGTCTATCGCGGACTTGATCGCGCCCGTGGCGAAAGCCGACGTTTTAAAAAATGCCGAACGGGAAATAGAGCTTATTCGAGCGCAGTTTGGCGAAGGACTGCTCACCGAGTCCGAGCGGCGGATTCGGGCCATCGCGGTCTGGGGCAAGGCAAAGGAAGAAGTCGCGAAACTCGTGACCGGCACGCTCCCGAAAGACAATTCCATCTATCAGATTATCGATTCCGGTTCCCGCGGCTCGTGGGCGCAGCCGATTCAGATGATGGGCATGAAGGGACTCGTGCAAAACCCTCGTGGAGAAGAAATCGAGTTGCCGATTAAATCTTCCTTTAAGGAGGGATTAAGCGTGCTCGAGTATTTCATTTCCACCACCGGCGCGCGGAAAGGAACCACCGACACGGCTTTGAAAACGGCGCAAGCGGGGTATCTTACGCGGCGACTGGTGGATGTTTCTCAAGATCTCGTTGTCCGCGAGGAGGATTGCAAAACGAGAGAAGGAACCGAGATATTCCGAAGCGACGGCAAGGAGTTCAATCAATCGTTTGCGAAAAAAATCTTTTCACGCGTTGCGCTTGAGGACGTGCGTGTGGACCGGAAAATTCTGGTTCGAAGAGGGGAGGTGATAGACAGTGAAACGTCTGAACTGTTAGATAAGTCTGGCATCGAAGCGGTTAAAGTGCGCTCGCCGATTACCTGCAAAACGCTCTACGGGGTGTGCGCGAAGTGCTACGGCTTGGATTTGGGAAACAACAAGCCGGTTGAGCTCGGAAGCGCGGTCGGAGTTGTTGCCGCGCAGTCTATTGGCGAACCGGGCACCCAGCTTACCATGAGAACGTTCCACACCGGCGGCGTTGCCGGCGTGGACATCACCCACGGCTTGCCGCGCGTGGAAGAAATTTTTGAGGTTCGCCCTCCGAAAGGAAAGGCAGTATTGTCGCCCGTTGATGGGGTGCTTGAGGCCGTGGAAGAGCGTGGATCGCTTAAGGTTTTGAAAATTGCCGCGAAGGGCGAGAAATCCAAGCCGAAGGAATTTGGCGTGCACCGCTCGGCCCTCCTCTTTATAAATGTCGGAGATAAAATCAAGCAAGGAGATCAAATTTCGGAGGGTAACATCGATTTACGGGAACTTCTCGAATTCAAAGGCGTTCGAGAGGTGGAGCGGTATGTCGCGAACGAAGTGCAGAAAATTTATCTGTCGGAGGGAGCTTCCATCAACAATAAACACATCGAGGTCATCATTAAAAAAATGTTCTCGCGCGTCAAGATTAAAGACGCGGGCGATGCCGCGGATCTTGTGGCGGGGGAAATTATAGAGAAAGATCGGATGCTCGAGATAAATCGGGAACTCAAAAAACAGGGATCGAAACCCGCGAAAGGGGAGGAACTGCTCCTCGGCATCACGCGGATCGCGCTTTCGTCCGAGAGCTTTCTCTCTTCCGCGTCGTTCCAAGACACCTCGCGCGTGCTCGTGAAAGCCGCCATCGAAGGCAAGATAGACACCATGCGCGGTCTTAAGGAAAACGTGATCATCGGGCGTCTCATACCGA
>CAYJRG010000025.1:1030-8244 GCA_964372585.1 uncultured Candidatus Saccharibacteria bacterium | reverse complement strand
ATCGGATTTTTTAACAGCGCCTGCCTTCGCCAAGATACTTTGGAAACGGGTATACGTGTATTGCACATACGGCGCGCTGTCGCCAGAAAAATCGAGCATTTTTTTCCAGTCGAAAACGATGTCTGAGTGGCGATTTTCTTTGAGGTTCGCGTATTTTATCGCCCCGATGCCGACAGCCTCTGCGATCGCCTTTTTTTCTTTTTCGGCGAGCTCCGAATTCTTTTTTGAAACAATCTCTTTCGCGAGCTCGACGGCTTTATTCACTACGTCGTGCGTCAAAACCGCTCGACCCTCCCTCGTGGCGAGTTTCTTGCCGCCTTCGCCGAGCACCAGCCCGTATTTCACGTGCGCGAGCTCAACACCCGCGATTCCTAAAATTTTTGCGATCGCGAAAAGCTGCTCGAAATGGAGCGATTGTTCATTGCTTACGACATACAAAATTCTTTGTGGTTTATACTTCTTGATCCGGTATCTCAGATTCGCAATATCGCGAGTGACGTACAAACTCGCCCCGTCGAATTTCTCTATGACTGCCGGCGGCAAATGAAACGCATCAAGTTTGATAACAAGCGCTCCCTCACTGCGCTCAAGAATATTCTTTTTCGCAAGTTCCTGCGTGAGCGGTTTCATATCCTTTTCAAAAAACGCCTCACCGATGAACGTATCGAACTTCACGTCGAGCAGTGTATACGTTCGGTTGAACTCCTTGAGGGACTCTTTTTTGAACCACTCCCACAGCTTGCGGTTTTCTTTGTTCCCATCTTCCAATTTTTTGAACTCGGCCCGGCCGCGATCTTCGAGCGCCGGATCCTTTTTCATTTCGTCGTGAAAACGCACATAGAGTTTCTGGAGTTCGTCTATTGGATTTTCTTTCACCGCATTCTTATCTCCCCAGAGCTTGTATGCCGCAATGAGTCTGCCAAACTGCGTGCCCCAATCGCCCAGATAATTCCACCGGATCACTGTGTAGCCCAAAAATTCAAACACGTTCGCGAGCGCGTCGCCCAAAACGGTCGTCCGAAGATGACCGACGTGCATTTTTTTTGCGATATTCGGCTGGGAGTATTCGACGATGGTTGTTTTCTTTTTCCCCACCGCGCTTCGCCCGTAGGTTTTGAGGTTTTTTGAGATGGCGGCAAGTTCCTCACGCAGAACTTCGCGCGAGAGCCAGAAATTTACGAACCCGGGAGGAGCGGCTTCAACCTTCTCAAAAAATCCGGCCGGAGATTTTTCTCGGACGGCGGAGGCAATCCGCTCCGCAACCTCCATTGGGGTTTTCTGTTCGATGTTCGCCCCGCTCCGACCGCGGTCGGAGCGGACGAGCCGCAGTGCAACGCTCGTGGAATAGTGGCCAAAGCTCTCCCGCTCGGACACGGAAACATCAACCTCCGTGCCGGCGGGAACAACATCAGAAAGGAGCCGTTTGATCTGGGCTTTCATTTTTTTGAGAAGTGGTTTATAATAAGAATGTAATTGGAGCGGCACGCGCAAGGAGGTTCGAGTAAACATCTGCCCCGCAACGTACATATAACGTACACGCAGATGCAAAATCGCGCGTCGCTCCCTTTTTATTTCAGAATATCCCAAAAACATCGGCGCGGCAATGAGGCGAGTTTTTAGAAAATGCGATAGTATAAGGGGCATGGAACACCTTTCCGAAAACCGGCGCGGGCGATTCGATTACGAAATATCGGAAACCGTCGAGGCGGGAATCGAACTTCTGGGGCACGAAGTCAAAAGCGCGCGGGCGGGGCACATGAATATTGCCGGATCCTACGCCATCATCCGCGGCGGCGAGACGTGGCTTGTGAACGCCAACATTCCCCCGTATCAGCCAAAAAATACGGCAGAAAGTTATGATCCAAAAAGAACCCGCCGCCTGTTGCTCAAAAAAGAAGAGATACGGCGCCTTTTGGGACAGCTTAAAGAAAAAAAGTTTTCCCTCATAGCCCTCGCCGCATATTCAAAAAACAACCGCGTAAAAATCGAGCTTGGCCTTGGCCGACTCCGCAAAAAACACGACAAACGAGACCTGCTCAAAAAGCGGGCAATAGAAGAAGAAATGCGGAGGGGCGGAGAAGAATAGCGAAATGCGCTTTCTCGTCACTCCGGTTTTCGCAACCGCGAGAAAAAGTAGCGCGCGAGGACAAGCGACGCGATAATGACAGTGAGGTGAAACCCATAATCAATGTAGAGGATCCCCTGCACATCCTCGCCCATGTGGATGTGTAGATTGCCGTGCGGCCACCACGAAACCAAAAGCCACGCGAGTGAGACGAACGCGGCAACAGTCTTACCGCGCTCTTGCGCGGGGAGTTTTTTAAGGAGCGGGGCGCCAAGGGCGATGAACGCAACGCCTAAACCGAAAAAGAGCGCCTCGACCGCCGCGAGGAATACGAAAAACGGAAGCTGGCCGGCTGTGGGCTCCGGCAATCCCGCGGCTGGCGGCCAGATCGCCCTGCCCATAAAGAACGCAGGAATTCCGACTGCGAAGGTGGTGAGCGCGGCTTGCGTGGAGAGTTTCATTGTCTATGCATATTAAGTATAGCACGTTTTCGAAATATGCCCCCGCGCCGCCGCCAAAGCGGCGGCGCTCTTGATTTTCTGATTCAGAGCAGTATCATTAATTGTAGTTAGTGAGTAATAAGGCAGATGTTCTTTGATAACAGAATGGTCGAAAAGAAATAAACTTATCTACACCAATACGATGAAGAAAATCTTTCTTGTTTTGGCTGCGTTCTTCGCCGTTGCGGCGGCAGGTTTGGCGGTAACCGCTCCAGCCCACGCGGCGTCGGCTCCGTCCGCATCCACGCTCGCCCCGGAAGACGCCGCGGCACTTAAAACCGCCCTAAACAAGCTTGCGGCGGTTTTGGGAAACCTTGAACGCGCAATTCAGACAACGGGAGTTCCGCTTGAGCGCAAAATCCAGATCAGCGCGTCTCTTGGAGAAATCAACGGCAGTCTCGCGCAGCTCGGGTCTGGCATCAAAACCCGCCAGCTTGCGATGCGGAGGGATGTGCCGGTGGTTTCGAAAACCGCTCCCGCCGTTTCCGCAGCTCCCGCCACGCCTCCCGCGAAGCGAGAGAGTGCCGCAGAGCCGCTCCCCGCCGCATCCGCGGACCTCGAAAATATCGCGGCGGCTCCCGCGCGCGAAGACTCAATGCAGGCGTCTGTCGCGAAAACCGGGTTCTCCCTCGATAATCTCTTCTGGCCCGTGGCAATTCTTGTCCTCATGTCGGCGGTCCTGTTCTTCTTGAGAGTGAGGAATCAAGAGGAACAAGCCCTCCAATACGCGAGCGCAGAGAACGCAGATGCCCAGCAAAAATCCGCTTTGTAAAGCGGATTTTTGTTTTCTGGGCACGGCGTATGTGCTACCATAAAGGAAAGGTCAAAAGCAAAAACAGAAACTATGAACAATAAAACAACGGTGGCTATAGTTGTTTTTGCGGTGGTGGCGGGCGGCGGGATCTCGTGGTATATTCGTTCCATGAATGCGCCGCAACCCGCAAATCCGGAAAGTAATCAGCAACCCGGCGCGACAGACAATGTCGCCCAACCCTCGCCTTCCCAATTCAGCGATGCAGATGCGCAAACGGGTTGGTACTACGGACAACTGAAAGACAAGCGTCCGGGCACGCCCGACAGGTGGCAACACCAACTCGAAGGCACCCGCGGCGCACGGTGGTACGACCCCGCGAAGTTTCCGGTGAGTAATTAAGTTAAAAGCGCCTGCGGTGCATGCCGCAGGCGCTTGTGTTTGTGAATTTTTCCAAAACCGCATTATTCTTCTCCGTACAGTTCCACTTCCCGATAGCCGTACTGGTTTACCACGCGTGTCGCCCAGTAATTGTCGCCCGGAGCGACCAGTAATGTGGCACGGATCCTGCATGGATTGTCGAAATCGGAGAATCTCCCGACGTTTATGATCATCCGATGCTCCTCCGCACTCTTTCTTTGGAAGATGCTGTAGGCGGGCGGCGTGGACATGAGAATCCCATCCTTGGTCCACGGGCGATCCTGATACACTTCGTGGAGCGAGAGAGCCGGCTCCGTTACGTCCACCTCGTTGCGGGCGAAGCGGACGAACGGCAACCAGTGAATCCATTCGCTGATCTTTTCTCCGTTTGCGAGGATGAATCCGATCGGGTGCGTTTCGGGCTGAATGTCCGAGAGGTACAGAATCCGCAGAGGGCCGCCCGGCAATTCGTAGTAAAGGAACTGCTTTAGTTCCGCGTCGGTCATCAAGTGGCTGTCCCGAAGGTTCTCGAAGTAACCGGCTTTCCCCGTGAACGTGACGAACTGCTTCATCAAATCATGGCGTTTCCCCATATGACGGAAAAACACCTTCTTGCCGCCCTTGCGGATTTTTTCCACATCAAGCTCGGTAACGTCGGGCGGGAGATCGAAGCAGTAATTCCCCGTACTGCACGAGAGGAAAAGCTGATGCGTCACGTAGTTAATGATCACCGCAAAGATCGGCACACCGCGGCGCACGCACGATACCGCAGAAGATCCGCCAGTGATGGATGCCGGAGAACCCCACTTTGCTTCCCATTTTATCAGGGTCTCGGGGTCCCGCATCACGTCGCTCACCCTCTTTGATCTCTCCGTCACTCCGTTTAAAACAGAGGCAAGTTGAGCTGAACGGTCGGTCGGATCACTGATGAAAACCGTCCGAAACCGCTGTGAGTTGTCTGCGCGGAAGAGGTACGCCCGTTCGGCAAGGCCCGTTTCCTCGGTGATCACGATGGCGTGCTTGTCATATTTTTGGAGCTGATTGACGATGGTGATCTCGGGCATGGCGTCCATCCCAAGCGTGTCGCCCTTTCCATACACAAGGATCGAGCTCAACATTTCCTCAACCGTGGCTTGCATCGTCGAGCGATAGGCGGCGAGGATCGCCCCGATTGCGGCGTTGCAGTGCGACATTTCGATTCCAGTCATAACTGTGTTTCTTTCAATTTTTTAGTTGTTATGCGGCGTCCGAAAAACGTATTCGGCGTCGCGTTTTCTACTTGGATAGTAGTCTATAAGCAAACGATATGTCAATAAAAAGAAAAAGGCCTACGGCTCGCGTGAGCTTTCGGCCTTTCCCGTTTTTAAAGCTCCGCGCCGATGCCCGTCAAAAAACTCGGCAGTTTTATAAACTGGGCTTGAAGCCACGCGAGCCACGAAGGCACACGCGCGCCGAAAAGCCGCCGCCGCTCGATTTCCTCCGGATTCAGCGCGTTTGGGTTATATGTTTCAGGAAAAAGATAGTGCAGGGCGTAGTACAAAAAATCCCTCCCGCACCTGTTTTTCAAAATCTTGCCGCCACTCTTTTCTCTATTAACAAAACCAAAGCGGTCGAGGTTTATGGATAACGTTACTGCGGTCTCGGGGAGGATCATGTTGATGTTGGTATACCGCTCAAAATTCACCCCTCAATCATCGCATCATTCACCGTCAGATACCAATTCCTCAACAACCGCGACTTCGTCCGGTGCTACTTTGGGATCACCTATGGCCCCTCGCCCCGAAAAAAGAAAATAATTCAGCGAACACACACTGACCCTCCTCGGGGGGGTCATTTTTTATTTACAAGCGGTTCTGATTCTGATAAGGTGACCACAGCAACTTAAAACCTCAACACACGCAGACTATGGAAAAAATCATCTTGGTGCGGCACGGCAGTTGTGACACGGCAACGAGATCGCTTAGCGAGATCGGCGAAAAACAGATGCGAAACATTGCGGGGAAAATAGGTCCGAGCGTCGCACCCGGAGCGGCGCTCTTAAGTTCCAGCGCGCCTCACGCGCGCCGGAGCGCAGAGATTCTCAAAAAACTCGCGGACAATATAACCGTAACGTTCTACTCTCCGCTGTTTTGGTCGGACGAGAGAGAAGGAAGACGGCCGGATCATCAGGTCGCAATGAAAACCCTCCTCTCGTACGAAAACGCCAAAACCGTAATCGTCGTAACCGACCTTGAGTGCATAGGGGAACTTACTTCCGCCATCTGCTCAAAATTCGGCATCCTCCTTTCCGACCTCGGCTACCTCGCGAACGGCGAAGCCCTTCTCCTCGGCATTTCTGGATACTACACAATGTTCTCGCAAAGAGAAAACTGAATCCGACCCGAAAACAAAACACTACTCCCTTCCTCGCAACGGAAGGGAGCTGTTTTTTTATTTCTCCGATTCGCGCATGAGCCGCCTTCCGGTTTTTTCCCAAAAGTTTGCTTTTTTCCATTTTTCCTGCTAGAGTCTCCCCGCACCTTAAAACACGCATACGGGGATGTATTGATTCGACACAGACAGGTCGTGAACTGGCGAGCCGAGCGCCGATTGCGTTAGTTCGGCACAACTTTAACTGCCAACTCTAATCGAGTTACAGCTCCCGCTTTCGCTTACGCCTAAGCAGGGATCGGCTAGCTTGGGTCTCTTAAGCTAATACCGGTCTTATACAAGGAGACTCGTTTCGCGCCGATGATTCTACGCGCGGGACTAAACTTAGAATTTTTCAGCCTAACCTAGTTAGACTACGCTCGTAGAAGGTTCACCGATTCTGTTCTGTGCACGTGGGCTCAATACCCGCCATCTCCACAAAAAAGAAACCCCCTCAATTGAGGGGGTTTCTTTTTTGACATATCACGCCGCGTCGCTTATTCTTATGGCAAGCGAAAACCAGTTTAGAATTCCGCAACCATAAACACGCCACGCATCAACTCCAAAATAATCGCGCTCGAGCTCCGCGTCATTGACGAGAGCGGGAAAAACCTCGGCGTGATGAAGCGCGAAGACGCGCTCACCCTCGCGAAACCCGCCGAGGGCGTTGACCTCATTGAGATCGTCTCGACCGCGCACCCTCCCGTCGCGCGGCTCATGAGCTTCGACAAATACCGGTACGAACGGGTGAAGCAACTCAAAAAAGAACGATTGGCACAAAAGGGCGGAGGGTTGAAGCAAGTGCAGATCAGCGCGCGGGCCGCGGTAAACGATCTTTCTATCAAAGCAAAGCAAGCGGACAAGTTTCTTGAGGAAGGCCACCAGGTCGACATCCACATGCGCCTGCGCGGACGGGAAAAATATAACAGAGACTGGGCGCGGAAAAAGCTCGAAGAATTTACGGCGATGATCACCGTAGAGCACAAGCGGCTCTCCGAGCCGAAGTTCGGCGGCAGGGGCATGACGATGCTCGTTGCGAAGAAATGACAAGGGGCAATGCTTTATGCCC
>CAYJRG010000025.1:0-1020 GCA_964372585.1 uncultured Candidatus Saccharibacteria bacterium | reverse complement strand
GACCGCGGGGCGGGGCGGGGCGACGCGGCAATCTAGATTGCTTCGGCCGCCCGGTCTGTCGGCAGGCCGCCTCGCAATGACGGAAGGCGGCAATGCGGGGGGTTGCCATATCGCCGCTTATCCACTACCATAAGCACCATGAAAAAGAGCGTTAGCAAGCGGATACGGTTCACAAAAAACGGAAAGATGGTGCGCCGGCCTATGGCGACGGACCATTTCCGCGTCCGGAAAAACCAGAAAAGCATCCGCAACAAGCGAAAAACCCTGTCGGTTAATTATCCGATCAAAAAGATTCTGAATTATTAGATTAAAAATGAAAAATCAAAGATTAAAAATAGGGAATTGTTCGCTCAAAGCGAACTCATGATTTTTTAGATTTTAGATTTGAGATTTAATTTTTTATTTATTTTCCATGCCCAGAGTAAAACGCGGCGTTAATGCCCACAAACGACGAGAGCGCACGCTCAAGCTCACCAAGGGATTCCGCTGGGGCCGCAAGTCTAAAGAACGCGCGGCGAAAGAGGCCCTGCTCCACGGACTCACGCGGATGTTCCGCGGCCGGAAAGAAAAGAAGCGGGATTTCCGCCGACTTTGGAGCGTGAAAATCAACGCGGCGGCGCGGCCCGAGGGCATGAGCTATAGCAGATTTATTTCCGCGCTCAAAAAAAAGAACGTGCGGCTCGACCGGAAAATTCTCGCCGACCTAGCAGAGCATGAACCGGCGGTGTTCAAAAAAATTGTGGAGTTCGTGAAATAGATTTCTCAACGAATAACGAATCCGTTGCGAATTTACGAATACAGAATTGAATTCGTACATTCGGGTTTCGTTCGCTATTCGCTGATGAAGGGCGAGTGGTGCAACTGGCAGATTTACCCTGAACAAAGTGCTGGGGTGGCGAAACGGCAGACGCACAAGGTTTAGGACCTTGCGAGAGCAATCTCATGCGGGTTCAAGTCCCGCCCCCAGCACCGGAACTAACTTTGTCGGAATTGACTGCTCCGCGCGGGCTTGCGCCCGCG
>CAYJRG010000024.1:6597-8423 GCA_964372585.1 uncultured Candidatus Saccharibacteria bacterium | reverse complement strand
CGATCTCCGCGCTTTATTTCAACCGGCGCGTCGGTAAAATTCCACGCCCAGATGCCGATTTCATCTTTCGGCCCGTGAAAATCTTGGTCTATGAGGCCAATATTATTCGCGAGCATGATGCCCTTCTTCGGCGTGCCGGAACGCGCGGCAACGATGAGCACGTGTCCCGCCGGAACTTCAATAATAAAATTCGAAGGCACAATTTTTTTCTCTTTTGGAGCAAGAGTCGCATCCATTCGGGAATAAAAATCAAAGGCGACAGCCCCCTCGGTATGGTACTCCGGAAGCGGCAAGTCTTTATCTATTCGAGTGATTTTGATTTTCATGGCAACGGGTCACGGGTCAAGAGTCAGGGGTCAAGTAAAATTTCTTCCGTGACCCCTGACCCCTGACCCCTGATTCTATTTAAACCCTATCCACTCATTATTCTTCTTAAAATTTTTCCAGTAATGGCTCGCCTGCGGCTTCATCGCGCCATAGTATTTACTGTTCAGCCCCTCCTTGTTGTACGGATGCTCGGCTTTGGACGAAAGCGGCGTAAACGACATCTGCGCGATCGGCATTTTGTAGTAGAGCTTGATGGGCAAGTTTGAAACATTGTGAAACTCGAGCGTCATCTTGAGCCGATTACCCGGATCGAGGTACCCGGCAGTCGCGTGAATAATGAGCCCAATCCGGCCGAGGGACGACTTCCCCTCAAGGCGGCCAACCATGTCGTCCGCCACGCCGATGACTTCATACGTCATGCCAAGCGCAAACTGCCCGGGGTGGATGATAAACTGCCTGTTTTCGTCAATGTGCACTTCTTCCATCATGTCGTCAATCGGCTCCTGTGGATCAATGCACGCGTGGGAATCCGTGCGAAAAATTAAAAAGTCGGGACCGAGGTGCACATCAACCGACGCTGGCTGGATTGAATTTGGAAACAGCGGCTCGATCGAGATGCGTTTTTCGGCGAGGGATTTTTTGATGTCTCGATCGGAGAGGATCATGCGTTTGTAAATCTTATTGTACCACCGCATTTCAAAAGAAAAAGGCCTCGCGCGGTTGCCGCGCGAGGCACTAATGATTGCTTGCCCTACCTGACCCAAACAAGCCAACGCCAGTCGACATCAAAGCCGTGGTCAGGATGACTCCCTGTCCAGTTTTCCCAACCCAGTGGAAGTCCGAACGCCACACCCCGCCGCCGTCGACGAGATAAGGGAATAAAAGGTCGCCGTGCGGATCCACCCACGTGGAACCGGCGAATCCGATGGGACCCTTACCATCGGGGTGATATTTCTTCCTAAACGACTCGCGCCATTGTCCGAGAGCAAGCCCGCCGTGCTTCCCGAGCTCTTCGTTTACATCTTGGACACTAAGCTGATATTTATGGGCACGGACCAGTTTGAAGTGGGTTGTTTGAATCCCCTCCACTCTTCGGCAATTATATTCCCACTTCGAGGGCCCTCCGCCGAATTCCCATATTCTGGGATTTTTGTAACCGTCGGCCTTCACCATCTCCATGGGGTCAACTTCATCCCCGTTGATGGTGAGTTCAAATTTCTCGCCGTCGGGGGGAATTGGGAAGGATGCTTCCGCAATCACTGATTTAATTTCATCACTCATAAACTTTTTTGCTTTGTTGTTGCCCATTCGCTTGCATCTCCGCACACACGGAGATGAGGCGAATGGAATGGCATGTACTACTCTGGAATCGCATCAAAGTCATTGCGAGGAGTCTTGGCGATGCCCCCCCCCCCCACGGGGCGGGGCCCCCAAAAAAAAAAAAAAGATACGCCCCCCCCCAAAACGGCCCCCCCCAGAGAAAAATAATAAAACAGCCA
>CAYJRG010000024.1:2305-6587 GCA_964372585.1 uncultured Candidatus Saccharibacteria bacterium | reverse complement strand
AGTCTTGGCGATCCCTCGCTCCGCTCGGGACAGGCTCCGCAATCTAGTAACTCTGGATCGCCACGCTCCTCAAAGTCGCTCGCGATGACAGATTGATATAAGCTCCCAAGGCAGTACACACAAAGACAAGCAAAGCATAGATTTCAAAGAGCGCGAGGGGACAATACCATGGCTTATGAGGTTTTGTCAATATAGCAAGGGCGAATTCGAAATGATAGAGTAAAACAATGATTATAATCGACGATATGCGGCAAAAAATCAAAGCAATCGCCCAAAAGCACGGTCTCGCGCTTGTGGCGCTTTTTGGGTCCGAGGCGAGAGGAGATGTCCACAAAGGAAGCGACATTGACATCGCCTACTCCTCAAAAACACCCATGGAACTAAGCGAGGAATGTAAAATGGCGGTGGAGCTTCACGATGCGTTCCGCACAACTCGCGTTGACCTCGTGAACATCGGAAAGGCAAGTCCCCTGCTTCTTAAAAAAATCATGGACGACGGGGTGGCTCTGTATGAAGCGAGGGAATCGCTTTTTAACAACCTATATTTGTATGCCATGAACATCTATCGCGAGTCTTTGCCGCTCAATGAACTGCGCAGGCAGTATGTGTTGCGTCGAATGGAGGAGTTTAAAAAAGAAATCGCCCATGCTCGATAAAAATTTACTGGCCAAAAAACTAGCATTGCTCGAGGAATATATTTCCAAGCTCGAGTCAATTGTCGCCCTCGATGAAAAGACGATACTGAAAGACAGCTTCAAATATCACACCGCAGAGCGGTTGTTTCAATTGATTGTTGATACGATGATTGACGTGAACACCCACATCATTCGCGCTTATGTTCTACCGCCGCCCGACGATTTACAAAGCACGTTTACCGCACTTGGAGGTGCGGATGTATTACCGTCCGATTTCACAAGAAAAATTGCCCCGGTTGTCGGATTGCGCAACGCGATCGTGCACCGATACGAAGGAGTTGATCTTAAAAAATTTGTCCATGAGCTTAAAAAAAACTTCGGCGATTTTAAAGAATACGCCGTTTTAATCGCCGAAAAGTTTTTGAAGTGAGATTGACGCGGTTGCGCTTCTCGCCCCGCACCCCCCCCAATCCCCATGCGCGATAAACCAATTCAAAAACTAATCACCGCCGAGACGCGGCGGCAGGGAGATGTCGTGAACCTCATCGCTTCCGAAAATTATGTTTCGGGCGACGTGCTTGAGGCGCTTGGCTCGCCGCTCACAAATAAGTATGCCGAAGGATACCCCGCCCTCCGCTACTACGGCGGCAATGAATACATAGACCAAATCGAGAATCTTGCGAAAGAGCACGCGCTTGAAACATTCGGGCTAAAAGGAGAATTGCCCTTCGATAAAACTCAGGGCAAATCGGCTCGGCCGATTTGGCACGTGAATGTCCAACCCTATTCCGGCTCTCCGGCAAACCTCGCCGTGCTTCTCGCGCTCGTTCCGTTCCACGAAAAAATAATGGGCCTCCAGCTCGACATGGGCGGCCACCTGACGCACGGGCACAAAGTAAGCATCACGGGGAAGGCGTGGCAGTCGGCGCCCTACGCCGTGGATAAAAAAACCGAGCTCCTCGACTACGGCGCGATCCTCGAGCAGGCGAAAAAAGAAAAGCCGCGGCTCATCATCGCGGGCTTCACCGCTTACCCGCGCGTGATCAATTTCAAAAAATTCCGAGAGATTGCCGACACAGTGGGCGCGTATCTTATGGTTGACATGTCCCACTTCGCGGGGCTCGTGGCGGGTGGAGTGTATCCATCCCCCTTTCCCTATGCCGACGTCGTAACCACAACCGCCCATAAAACCCTCCGCGGCCCGCGGGCGGCGATCATTTTTTCAAATCGCAATTCCAAAATCGCGAAAAAAAACGGCGCAGACATCGCGAAACTGACAGACAAAGCCGTCTTCCCCGGCCTCCAGGGCGGCCCGCACGCAAATCAGATTGCGGCCGTCGCCGTGGCTCTCCACGAGGCGCGGACGCCTACGTTCAAAACATACGCCGCACAGGTGGTGAAGAATGCCAAAGCTCTCGCGGACGAGCTTTCGCGGCTCGGCTGGCGGATTGTCTCCGGCGGAACGGACACGCATCTTCTGCTTGTGGACACTTGGAGGGGCGGCAACCCTTCGACTGGCTCAGGGCGGCCGATAACCGGCCGGATCGCAAGCGATGCCCTCGAAAAAAACGGCATCATCGTCAACAAGAACACCATCCCCTACGATTCCCGCCCGCCGATGGACCCGTCGGGCATCCGGCTCGGCACACCCGCGCTCACCTCGCGCGGCATGAAAGAAAAAGAAATGCGCGAAGTGGCGCGGTTAATCCACGCCGTCCTCGCGAAAAATAAAAACGCGAAAACCGAGGTGGCAAAACTCTGCAAAAAATTCCCGCTCTGGTATACCACATAAAAACGACTTTATCTGTCATCCCCGCGCAGGCGGGGATCCGGAAACGAAAAACTGGATTCCCGCTTTCGCGGGAATGACAAAAAATTAAAAACATGATTCCTGTTGACGGAAAAAAAATCGCCGCTGAAATTTTAGGAAAACTCAAAGCCCTACCGAAGCCAGAAAAATTCTTCGGCGCGGCGCTTGTCGGTTCCGACCCCGCCTCCGAAGGATTCTTGAAACAAAAAGCGAGAGTCGCCGGGGAACTCGGAATTGAGTTCCGGCTGTATAAACTTCCTCAAGACATCACAACGGACGGGCTCCGCGCCGAAATCGGCCGGCTCGCGCGCCCAAAAAACTGCGGCGGGTTTATTGTCCAGCTCCCGCTTCCGACAGGCATAAACCGCCACTACGCCCTAAACGCCATTCCCAAAGAAAAGGACGCGGACATGCTCGGCGAACACTCGCTCGGCGCCTTTTACACGGGGCGAAGCACGATAGCGCCTCCCTCGGTTGGAACGGTTGAGGAGATTCTAAAACGGGAGAATAAAAATCTCCGCGAATGTTCCGCCGTGCTCATGGGCACTGGTTTTCTTACCGGAAAACCGGTTGGCTTCTGGCTCCAGAATCAAGTGGCGGAACTGACAATTATTGACGAGCGCTCAAAAAACCTCCGCGCGAAACTCAAGGACGCAGATGTGGTGGTGAGCGGCGCGGGCGTGCCGCGGCTTTTCAGTTCCGACGACCTCAAAGACGGCGCGCTTGTGATCGACTTCGGATGGAACAAACTCCCGGACGGCACAGTCGTGGGAGATTTCGAACCACCAGCCACCAGTCCCCAGTCGTTAGTCGTTAGTCAAGAGTCTGGAGTTCGCTACACCCCCACCCCGGGCGGCACGGGACCAATTCTCGTCGCAAAATTGTTTGAGAATTTTTACGCGCTGAACGAAAAATAATTTGTGGTGGGCACCGTAGTGGGGATTCCCGCCTGCGCAAGACGTCGGCGGGCGGGGAATGGGGTAACCACTGACAAGAAATATCTGCTATACTCCTTCTGTTTTAGGTACACACATATGGCGGATTAGATTTTGAATTCGGCAAGCGCTTCATTCGGCGTCTTACCGCCCAATCCGCAGTGCTCAAGATCGTTGTATTCAATATTCCACAAGGCGACCTTTTTCCGCAAGTCTCTGGGTGAATGGAAGATGGCAGTGTCGTATAGGGTTTCCTGATCTGAGCGATGGCTCCGCTCCACAAAACTATTTTGCTGCGGTTTGCCAGGGTCAATGAGATAATGAACTATGCCCCGCTCAGCGCAGAATCGGTCGAGTGCGTGCTGATGGGCGGGAGATAGATCCACTCGTTTGTACGCGCCGTTGTACCGGTTCGTGAACGTCGAATGGTTGTCGGTCTTCACGGCAAGAATGGAACAGGGAAATCGCGCGACGACTTCTTCGAGAAAACGAATGGTGGAGAGGGTGCACTCCTCCTCGCAGATCGCAAGATACCGCCAACGGGAAGCGACGTCGATCGCCGTATATTGGAAATATCGTCGCCCCGCAACGGTTCCTGGCACATGCTTTACGTCGATTTCTATGAGCTCGCCTGGTTTGAGCGCGGATTTCAGATATTTGTACCTCGCTTTTTTCGTCCGATACTTCCGTACCAAGCCCTCCGCCTTGATGATCTTTCCGATGGTGCGTTCATGAAGGACAATGCCTTGTTTATTCAACGTCCAGCGGAGTTTCAATGCACAGCGTTTCTTTTTCTTGCGAAGCGCGATAACAGCTTCTTTCACGGCGATAGGCGTTTCCTATGGCGACGTCTTCGGGCGCGTTGATTTCGGTTCGAGCGCTTCCGCGCCGCCGTGCCGATA